>NZ_JBEXYU010000043.1:0-74617 GCF_040631115.1 Nonomuraea sp. NPDC005692
GCATGTGTTTCATGCACTGGCTTTTAACACACTGTTGAGTTCTCAAGAAACGGACGCGTACTTCCTCACCAGAACCCGTTCCCGGATCCTCGTTCAGAGGCGTTCATTTCGTCTTCTTAATCTTAGCAGGCCCGCCGATTTCGTGTCAAATCCGGAGACTTGAACAAACCGGACCAAACCTGTCTAGGATTGGATGCCCCGCTTCCGAGGCAACCCTCGTAACTTACCGTGTCATCCGGCACTTGTCGAATCAACCGATTATTCGGCGTGCTTCGGGCGCCAGAGGACAACCCATGCCAAAGCGCGTTGAAGCGCCTCGACCGAGGTGGCTTGTCATCTCAAGGGGCTTGTCCCGGGGCCCGTCCGCCTCATCGGCGTCCGGCTCGCTCCGGGGACGAAGTGAAAGATTAGGTCGCGATCCGCGACACGTCAAATCGCCGGACGGGGGCATGGCGGAACGCGGGGTGAAGGTGCTCGTCATGCGTGCCGCGCGAGGCATCGCCGACGAGGGCCGGCCTCAGCCGGGGCGGGCGGTCCTCAGCTGGATGGGCGGTGATGGCTGTGGGAGGGAGTGATCGGCGAGCTCGAAGAGAGGGGGTTGGTAGGAGAGGAGAGTGCAATTGGGTCGGATGTGGCGGGGGCAGCGGTGTGGGGTGGCTCGTTCGGGCTCTGCGGGCGGGGCGCGGTAGAGGTTGCCGGACTTGCTGCTCTGAGGTGCCGGCTTGTGATGGCTTCGGGGCATCGCGACGAAGGCAGTGACCGGTGCGTGGAGGCGGTGGTGAGGCATGGGCGCTGACCAGCTCGATCGGACGGCTGCCGGGTTGAGAGTGCAGGGCGGGGGTGCGGAGGGGCGCGTATTCTGCCCCGGTGACCACTGCCGCCACAATTGCCCCTTCGGTCCAGCCTGCGACCCGTCTGCGTTCCTCCTCCCCTTGGTGGATGGCTCTGGTCGCGGGGGCGGTGGCGTTCTCGGGGACGGGGGCGGCCACCCTGAACGGTGACGAGCTGGCCACCATCAGCGCGGCTTCCCGGTCACTGGGGGGGTTGTGGGAGCTGGCCCGGCACATCGACGGGCACTTCCTGCCGTACTACCTGTTCATGCACTTCTGGGTGAAGGCCGGCACGGCCGAACTATGGTTGCGACTGCCGTCGGCGGTGGCTATCGGGGTGGCGGCCTGGTTCCTCGCCGACCTGGGGAGGCGGCTGCACAGTGTGCGGGCGGGGGTGATCGGGGCGGCGCTGCTCGCGATCCTGCCCTCCGTTTCCTATTACGGGGCTTTCGCCAGGTCCTATGCGTTCGCGGCGGCTGCGGTGGTGTTCTCGTTCTGGGCGCTGCACCGGGCGGTGGAGCGCCCGAGCCCGCGACGATGGGTGGCGTACGGGGTGGCGGTGGCACTGGTGTGCTGCACGCATCTGTTCGCGGTGCTGGCGCTGCCCGCGCACCTTGCCCTGGCTCGGCGTGGGCTGCTGGTGCGGATGGCGGTGGCGCTGGGGATCGGAGGTCTGCCCGTGGTCGTGCTGGGGCTGATCGGGTTCGGGGAGCGGCACGCGATCAGCTGGATCCCGCAGCGTGGGCCGGAGGTGTGGCTCAAGTTCCCGAAGATGGCGGCGGGCTCGACCGGGGCCGGGGTGCTGCTGTTCGCGGTCGCGTTGGCCGGCGCGGTGGTGCTCTGGAAGTCGACGGCGCGCCGTGATCGGGTGCGAGAACGCGGGCACCGGTCGGCGGGTCCGGATCAGGTGCGGGGGGATGGTGACGGTTCCGCGGGGCCTGGTCAGGCTTGGGGGGATCGTGACGGGTCCGCGGGGCGGGAGCCGGTGGCCGGGGACGGGGGGCGGTGGGCTGTCGCGGGGGTGGGGTGGCTGGTGTTGCCGCCGCTGCTGCTGCTCGCGGTCTCGCAGCTGGTGACGCCGGCGTACGTGGACCGGTACCTGTTCGTGACGGCGCCCGCGCTGGCGTTGCTGGCGGGGGTGGCCGCGGCGGGGGTGCCGCGGTTCCCGGTGCCGGCGGGGATCGCACTCGTGCTGGTGGGGGGTCTGCTCGCGGTTTCCGACCATGTGACGGTACGCGAGGAGAACGGACGGTTCGAGAACATCCCCTGGGCGTTGCGGGTGGTCAGGGCCGAGCCGGGGGACGCGGTCGTGTACGGGCAGAGCCAGCTCCGGGCCGGGTTCGACTACTACGCGGACGCGGCGATGCCGGACGACGTGCTGAAGACGGGTGACGTGCCGGACGCCGACGGTTTCGGCTACCCCGAAAGGTCGGAGGTCGCGGCGGCGTTGAAGGGGCGCGAGCGGGTCTGGGTGGTGTGGCGGGGCACCAAGCAGGCGGGGTTGCAGGGCGACTCCGTGCCGCGGGTGGCGCAGGTGAGACAGGCGGGGTTCGAGCCGGTGTCGGTCAAGCACTCGGCGGATCTGCCGGGGCTGACAGTGGCCCTGTTCGAACGGAAACCAGACCGGAAACCGGGCCGGAAGCCGACGCGGACGTCAGTGCGGAAATGAGATGCGGAAATGAGACAGGCGGGCCTCCCGGGGCCCGCCTGGTCATGCGGAAGTTGAGCCCGCAGGGCTCGCCTCGCCATACGGAAAGCGGGCCCCGCAGGGCCCGCCTTGCCGGTCGGGATCAGGCGACCTCGACGCCGCCGATCGACTTCTTGCCGCGGCGCAGAACCATGAACCGGCCCGCCAGCAGGTCGGACGCCTCGGGCACGTACGCCTCGTCAGTGATCTTGACGTTGTTCAGGTAGGCGCCGCCCTCCTTGACCGCGCGCCTGGCCGCCGACTTCGACTCGACCAGCCCGCTGTCGGCCAGCAGGTCGACGAAGGACGCGCCGAGCTCGGCGACGGTGGCCTTGGGAACCTCCGCCAGGGCGGCCCCCAGGGTGGCGGCGGGCAGGTCCTCCAGCGAGCCCTGTCCGAACAGCGCCTTCGACGCGGCCATGACCGCTTCCAGCTCGGCGCGGCCGTGGAGCAGCTCGGTGAGGTCTTCGGCCAGCGTGCGCTGGGCCTCGCGGGCGAAGGGACGCTCGGCGACCGCCTTCTCCAGCTCTTCGATCTCCTCGCGGCTGCGGAACGTGAACACCTTCAGGTAGTGGATCACGTCCCGGTCGTCGGAGTTGAGGAAGTACTGGTAGAAGGCGTACGGGGAGGTCATCTCGGGGTCGAGCCAGAGCGCGCCGCCCGCCGTCTTGCCGAACTTGGTGCCGTCGGCCTTGGTGATCAGCGGCTGGGTCAGGACGTGCACGTGCCCGCCCTCGATGCGGCGGATCAGGTCGGCGCCCGCCGTGATGTTGCCCCACTGGTCGCTGCCGCCGATCTGCAAGGTGCAGTTGTAGCGGCGGAACAGCTCCAGGTAGTCGTTGGACTGCAGGATCTGGTAGCTGAACTCGGTGTAGCTGAGCCCCTCCCCCGCGAGCCTGGCGGAGACCGACTCCCTGGCGAGCATGCGGTTGACCGGGAAGTGCTTGCCGATGTCGCGCAGGAAGTCGATGGCGCTCAGCTCACCGGTCCAGTCGAGGTTGCTGACCAGGCGGGCCGGGTTGGACTCCGCGTCGAAGTCGAGGAACTTGCCGACCTGGCCGCGCAGGCGCTCCACCCACTCGGCGACGATCTCGCTGGAGTTGAGCGAACGCTCGGTGTTGCGGCCGCTCGGGTCGCCGATCAGGCCCGTGGCGCCGCCGACCAGGCCGATCGGGTTGTGCCCGGCGAGCTGCAGGCGGCGCAGCGTGAGCAGCGGCACGAAGTGGCCGATGTGCAGGGACGGCGCTGTGGGGTCGAAACCGGAATAGACCGTGATCGGTGCCTTGGCCATGGACGCGCGCAGGGCGTCGAGGTCGGTGGACTGGGCGATCAATCCTCGCCACGCGAGGTCGTCGATGATGTCGGTCACGGTGATGTGGCTTCCCTGAGTCGGAGTCGGTGCCTTTAGCCTGCCCGATCGGTGTGCCGGCGCGCCACTTGGATACGCTCGGTGTCCATGTGGAGGGTCCGTCGCGAGCTGGCCGTTTTCAAGATCTTAGGGGCTCTGGCGTGCGCCGGGCTCGCCGTCTTCTGGTGGGTGGCCGGGGACGTGCGCGGGGTGATCCTCGCGGTGCCGGCGGCCGTGCTGGTGGGCGGGATGGGGCTGCGCGACGTGCTGGTGCCGGTACGGCTGTCGGCCGACGCGGACGGCATCACGGTGGTGCACGGGTTCGCCGGCCGGCGGCACGTGCCGTGGGCGGCGATCGAGGACGTCACGGTGGACGTGCGCAGGCGGTTCGGGCTGCGCAGCGAGATGCTGGAGATCGACACCGGCGACCACCTGCACGTCTTCAGCGCTCACGAGCTGGGCGTCTCCCCCACGGAGGTGGCCGCGGAGCTGCGCCGGCGCGGCACGTGAGCGCGGTACGGCGAGACGGTCGGGTCGCCGTCGATCCAGAACCGCCACGGGGTCTCCTTGGCGGTCGAGACGCCGGTGCGCGGGCCTGACCTGATCGTGCCGGGGTCGGCGGGCCGGCCTTCGAGCACGGCGGCCGTCCCGTGGGGCAGGCCGGTGAGCCAGGTCGCGTGCTCCGGCCCCTGGCCGGGGAGCCAGGTGGCGGGCCGCGGTCCGTGACCGGGGTCACCGGGGTTCCCGGTCAGGGGACCCAGTGCGGCGGGTGAGCCTTCCCAGATCGCGTCGAGGCCGTTGTGCTCGCGCAGCAGGCCCAGCGCGACGGCCAGCCTGGCGGGGCCGCGGGCGAGGTCACGGTCCGGCACCCGGCCGCCCTGACCGCCCCGGCTGCCCTGACCGCCCGCCGGGGCCCGGCCGGCGGTGGGGGTGCGGCGGGTGCGGGCCTCGTCCAGGCCGGCGACGATCTCGCCGGCGCGGACCAGCACGGCCGAGCCGTGGCCCTCGGGCAGGCAGACGAGGTTCGCGCAGAAGTGCATGCCGTAGGTGAAGTACACGTACAGGTGGCCGGGCGGGCCGAACATGACGGCGTTGCGGGGTGTCCTGCCGCGGTAGGTGTGGGCCGCCGGGTCCTCGCCGGGGCCGCCGTACGCCTCGACCTCGGTGAGGCGGACGGCGACCGGGCCGTGCACGAGGACGCGTCCGAGCAGGTCGGGCGCGACCTCGTGCGAGGGCCGGTCGAAGAAACTCCGCGGCAGCGGCGCGGCGCTCAGCTGCCCGAGGCCCATGCTGCCTGCGCGTCGACCGCCTCGCGCAGGGCGACGAGCTGGTCGCGTACGCGGTCGGGCGCGGTGCCGCCGTGGGCCTTGCGGGCCGCCAGCGCGCCGGGCACGTTGAGCACGTCGCGGACGTCGGGCGTCAGGTGCGGCGAGACCTTGGCCAGCTCGTCGTCGCTCAGGTCGCCGAGGTCCTTGTCGTTGACCTGGCACCAGACCACCAGGTGGCCGACGGCCTCGTGCGCGTCGCGGAACGGCACGCCGCGCCGCACCAGCAGCTCGGCCAGGTCGGTGGCCAGGGCGAAACCGTCGGGGGCCGAGGCCTCCATGCGGGCGGTGTTGACGCGCATGGTCGCGACCAGGCCGGCCATCGCGGGCAGGACGAGCAGCAGCGTGTCGACCGAGTCGAACACCGGCTCCTTGTCCTCCTGAAGGTCGCGGTTGTAGGTCAGCGGCAGGCCCTTGAGCGTGGTGAGCATCGACATGAGGTTGCCGATCAGGCGGCCGGACTTGCCGCGGGCCAGCTCGGCGACGTCGGGGTTCTTCTTCTGGGGCATGATCGACGAGCCGGTGGAGTAGGCGTCGTCCATCTCGATCCAGCGGAACTCCTGCGAGGCCCACAGGACGATCTCCTCGCCCAGCCGCGACAGGTGCACGCCGATCATCGCCGCGTCGAACAGGAACTCGGCGGCGAAGTCGCGGTCGGCGACGGCGTCCATCGAGTTGGGCGCGGCGGCGGAGAAGCCGAGCTCCTCGGCCACGGCCTGCGGGTCGAGCGGCAGCGAGGAGCCCGCCAGGGCGCCGGAGCCGAGCGGGGAGACCGCGGCGCGCTTGTCCCAGTCGGTGAGGCGGTCGATGTCGCGGGTGAAGGCGTGCACGTGGGCCAGGAGCTGGTGGCCGAAGGAGACGGGCTGGGCGTGCTGCAGGTGCGTCATGCCCGGCGCGGCGGTCTCGGCGTGCTGCTCGGCCTGGGCCATCAGCGCGGTCTCCAGCTCGACCAGGCGGGAGACGATGCTGCGCACGTGGTCGCGGAGGTAGAGGCGCAGGTCGGTGGCGATCTGGTCGTTGCGGCTGCGGCCCGCGCGCAGCTTGCCGCCGAGCGAGCCGAGCCGCTCCAGCAGGCCGCGCTCCAGCGCGGTGTGCACGTCCTCGTCGGCCACGGTCGGGCGGAACTCGCCCGCCTTGCAGGCGGCCTCCAGGTCGTCGAGCGCGCCGATCATGCGCTCGAGCTCCTCGTCGCTCAGCAGCCCCGCCCTGTGCAGCACGCGGGCGTGCGCCCTGGACGCCGCCAGGTCGTACGGCACCAGCCGCCAGTCGAAGTGCACGCTCACCGACAGCCGGGCCAGCGCGTCGGACGGACCGCTCTCGAAGCGCCCGCCCCACAGCCGCATCGGCTTGCCATCACTCACCGTCATCTCCTCCATTTCCCACGCGACCATAGTGCAACTCAGCCCTTCTTTGCGTCAGGGGCGGCCGCGATCCCGGCGACCGGTTCAGCCACGCCGGTCCGCCACGCGCAGCAGCGCCTCCGCGACGGCCTGGCCGCCCATCGGATCACGGCTGATGACCAGGATCGTGTCGTCGCCCGCGACCGTGCCGAGGATGGACTCCCAGTCGGCGTGGTCGATGGCGGAGGCGAGGAACTGGGCGGCGCCCGGCGGGGTGCGGACCATGACCAGGTTGGCCGAGGCCTCGGCGGCCACCAGCAGTTCCTCGGCGATGCGGTGCAGGCGCGCCGCGGGGCTCTCGCCGCCGCCGGTCCTGGTGAGCGGGATGCGGTCGCCGCCCTCGCCGGGCAGCGCGTACACCAGGGAGCCGTCGTCGGCGCGCAGCTTGAGCGCGCCGAGCTCGTCCAGGTCGCGGGAGAGGGTGGCCTGGGTGACCTCGACGCCGCTCTCGGCCAGCAGCTTGGCCAGCTCGGGCTGGGAGCGTACGGCCTTGCGCTGCAGCAGGTCGGTGATCTTCGCCTGCCGCGCGGCCTTGGTCATCGGGATGGTCATCCGCGGGTCACCAGCCAGTGGAGCAGGGCCTTCTGGGCGTGCAGCCGGTTCTCGGCCTGGTCCCACACGACGCTGGCCGGCCCGTCGAGGACGTCGGCGGTGATCTCCTTGCCGCGGTAGGCGGGCAGGCAGTGCAGGACGATCGCCTCGGGCGCGGCGTGCCCCAGCAGCCCGGCGTTCACCTGGTACGGCGAGAACGCGGCCGCCCGCTCCTCCTCGCCGCTCTGCCCCATCGACACCCACGTGTCGGTGGCGATCACGTGCGCCCCCTGGACGGCGGCGGCCGGGTCGGTCATCGCGACCACCGAGCCACCGGTCCTGGCCGCGACGGCGGCGGCCTGGCCGAGGATCACGGCGTCGGGCTGGTAGCCGGCCGGGGCGGCGATCCGTACGTGCATGCCGGCAGTGGCGCCGCCGAGCAGGTAGGAGTGCGCCATGTTGTTGGCGCCGTCACCGACGTACGTCAGCGTCAGCCCGGCCGTGCCGCCCAGCCGCTCACGGACGGTCTGCAGGTCGGCGAGGATCTGGCAGGGGTGGAAGTCGTCGGTGAGCGCGTTGACGACGGGCACCGCGGAGGCGGCGGCCATCTCCTCGACCAGCCGCTGCCCGGTGGTGCGCCACACGATGGCGGCCACCTGGCGGTCGAGCACGCGGGCGATGTCGGCGGTCGGCTCGCCCCTGCCCATCAGCACGGCGACGTTGTCCACGACGAGCGGCAGGCCGCCGAGCTCGCCGATGCCGGTGTGGAAGGAGACGCGGGTGCGGGCCGAGGGTTTGTCGAACAGGACGGCGACGGTTTTCGGGCCCTCGAACGGCCGGTAGCCGAACCGGTCCTTCTTCATCGCGGCGGCCAGGTCGAGGACCTCCGCCTGCTCCTCGGGGCTCAGGTCGTCGTCCCGCAGGAAGTGTCTGACTTGCGCCGAGTCCGCGCGGTGCCTGGTCACGCCGACGCCTCCTCGAGGATCGCGGGGAACGCCTCGACGAAGGCGTTCACCTCCTCGTGGGTGACCACGAGCGGCGGCGCGAGGCGTACGGCGTCCGGCTGGAGGGCGTTGACCAGGAAGCCCGCCTCGGCGGCGGCCTGCTGCACCCGCACGGACCGCTCCTCCTTCAGGACGGCGGCCAGCCACAGGCCGCGCCCGCGCACGCCCTTCAGCAGCGGGTGGCGGACCGCCTCCAGGCCGCCGCGCAGCCCGGCGGCGACCGACTTGACGTGGTCGAGGTCGAGGTTGTCCAGCACGGCCAGCGCCGCCGCGCACGAGACCGGGTTGCCGCCGAACGTCGAGCCGTGGTCGCCCTTGTCGAACAGCCGGCCGGCCTCGCCGAACCCGACGCACGCGCCGATCGGCAGGCCGCCGCCGAGGCCCTTGGCCAGGGTCAGGATGTCGGGGGTGACGCCGTCGGCCTGGTGGGCGAACCAGTGGCCGGTACGGCCGATCGCCGACTGGATCTCGTCGGCGACCAGCAGCGCGCCTGTCGAGTCGCAGATCTCGCGGGCGGCCTCGAAGTAGCCCTCGGGCGGCGGGACGACACCGGCCTCGCCCTGCGTCGGCTCCAGGAACACCGCGATGCAGTCGCCGGTCACCGCCTCCTTGAGCGCGTCGGCGTCGCCGTACGGGACGAAGCGCACGTCGACGGGGAACGGGCCGAACTGGTCGCGGATGGCCTTCTTGCCGGTCAGCGACAGGGCGCCGATCGTCCGGCCGTGGAAGCCGTTCTCGGCGGCGACGAAGTAGGAGCGGCCCTCACGCTTGCCGTACTTGACGGCGAGCTTGTAGGCGGCCTCGTTGGCCTCGGTGCCGGAGTTGGCGAAGAAAATCCGGGCGGGCGCGTTGAGCAGGCCGAGCAGCCGCTCGGCGAGCAGCACCTCGGGCTCGTGCAGGAACAGGTTGCTGGTGTGGGCGAGCGTGGCGACCTGCTTGGAGACCGCCTCGACCAGGGCGGGGTGGGCGTGGCCGAGCGAGCTGACCGCGATGCCGCCGATGAAGTCGAGGTACTCCTTGCCGTCGACGTCCCAGACGCGGGTGCCCTCGCCGCGGGCCAGGGCGATCGGGGGGACGCCGTAGTTGGGCATGAACGCCTGCTCGAACCGCTCGTGGAGGTTCATGAGGGCATCACCATGGTTCCGATTCCTTCGTTGGTGAAGATTTCCAGCAGCATCGAGTGGGGCACGCGGCCGTCGAGGACGTGCGCCTGGGGCACTCCCCCGCGCACGGCGGTCAGGCACGCCTCCATCTTGGGCACCATGCCGCTGGACAGCGTGGGCAGCAGCTTCTCCAGCTCGTCGGCGTCGAGCTGGTCGATCACGTCGGTGTCATCGGGCCAGTTGGCGTACAGGCCCTCGACGTCGGTGAGCACGATCAGCTTCTGCGCGCCCAGCGCCACGGCAAGCGCGGCGGCCGCGGTGTCCGCATTCACGTTGTAGATCTCTCCGTCGGCACCGGTGGCGACGCTGGAGACGACCGGGATGCGGCCGTCGTCGATCAGCGCGCGCACCGCGCCGGGATCGACCTTGACGATCTCGCCGACCTGGCCGATGTCCACCGGCTCGCCGTCGACGAGTGCGAGCTTGCGCTCGGCGGTGAACAGGCAGGCGTCCTCGCCGGACATGCCGACCGCGAACGGGCCGTGCCGGTTGACCAGGCCGACGATGTCGCGGCCCACCTGCCCGACCAGGACCATCCTGACGACCTGCATGGCCTCGGGCGTGGTGACGCGCAGCCCGGCGGTGAAGGTGGACTCGATGCCGTGCCTGTCCAGGGCGCTGCTGATCTGCGGGCCGCCGCCGTGGACGACGACCGGGCGCAGGCCGGCGTGGTGCAGGAACACGACGTCCTCGGCGAAGCCCTCCTTGAGGGACTCGTCGGTCATGGCGTTGCCGCCGTACTTGATGACGACGGTCGCGCCGTGGAAGCGGGTCAGCCAGGGCAGTGCCTCGATCAGCGCCTCGGCCTTGGTGGCCGCGGTGACGGCCCTCACGAGGAGTACGCCGAGTTCTCGTGGACGTACTCGGCGGTCAGGTCCGTGGTGTGGATCGTGGCGCTGTGGCGGCCGGCCGACAGGTCGATGGTGATCGTCACGTCCCGGGGGCGCATGTCGACCTTGGAGCGGTCGTCGCCGACGGAGCCGTCGCGGCAGATCCAGATGCCGTTGATGGCGACGTTGACGCGGTCGGGCTCGAAGGCGGCCTTCGTCGTGCCGACGGCGGCCAGGACGCGGCCCCAGTTGGGGTCCTCGCCGTGGATGGCGCACTTGAGCAGGTTGGAACGGGCGACGGTGCGGCCCACCTCGACGGCGTCGTCCTCGGAGGCGGCGCCGACGACCTCGACGGCGATGGCCTTGGAGGCTCCTTCGGCGTCCACGAGCAGCTGCCTGGCCAGGTCGGCGCAGACCTCCTGCACCTTCTGCCCGAACTCGGCCAGGTCGGGCCTGACCCCGGCGGCGCCGCTGGCCAGCAGCAGCACGGTGTCGTTGGTGGACATGCAGCCGTCGGAGTCGAGCCGGTCGAAGGTCGTCGCCGTGGCGGCGCGCAACGCCGTGTCGAGCTCCTCGCTGGTCAGGTCGGCGTCGGTGGTGATCACGCAGAGCATGGTGGCCAGGGCGGGGGCGAGCATGCCGGCGCCCTTGGCCATGCCGCCGACCATGTAGCCGTCGGCCCGCTTGAAGGAGATCTTGGAGACGGTGTCGGTGGTGCGGATGGCGTCGGCCGCGGCCAGGCCACCGTCGCGGGAGAGCTGGCCCGCGGCGGTCTGGACGCCGGTCAGCAGGGCCTCCATCGGCAGCCGCTCGCCGATCAGGCCGGTGGAGCAGACCGCGATCTCGCCGGCGCTGTCGCCGATGACCTCGGCGACCTTCTCGGCGGTGGCGTGGGTGTCCTGGAAGCCCTCGGGGCCGGTGCAGGCGTTGGCGCCGCCGGAGTTGAGCACCACCGCGCGCAACCGCCCGCCCGCCAGGACCTGCTGCGACCAGAGCACGGGGGCGGCCTTGACGCGGTTGGCGGTGAAGACGCCCGCGGCGGCGCGGCTGGGCCCGTCGTTGACGACGAGGGCCAGGTCACGGGCGTCGCCGGACTTGATGCCGGCGGCGATGCCCGCGGCCCGGAAGCCCAGTGGGGCGGTGACACTCATGGAGCAACTCCTGTCAGGGGAAGGCCGAGCTCTTCCGGCAGGCCGAGGGCGAGGTTGACGCTCTGGACCGCGCCTCCGGCCGTGCCCTTGGTGAGGTTGTCGATGGCGATGACGGCGACCACGCGGCCGGCGCGCTCGTCGAGCGTCACCTGGAGGGCGGCGGTGTTGGCACCGTACGTCATGGAGGTGGCCGGCCAGACGCCCTCGGGCAGGAGCCGGACGAACGGCTCGGCCTTCAGCGCGACCTCGTAGGCGGTGCGCAGCGACTCGCGGGTGAGGCCGGGGGCGGCGGGGGCGGTGCAGGTGGCCAGGATGCCGCGGCTCATGGGGGCCAGGGTGGGGGTGAAGGAGACGCGTACGGGGGCGCCGGCGACGGCGGACAGCCCCTGCTCCATCTCGGGGGTGTGGCGGTGGACGCCGCCCACGCCGTACGCGCTGACCGAGCCCATGACCTCGCTGCCCAGCAGGTGGGCCTTGGCCGCCTTGCCCGCGCCGCTGGTGCCGCTGGCGGCCACCACGACGACGTCGGGACCGGCCAGGCCCGCGGCGAAGGCGGGCCACAGGGCCAGCAGCACCGAGGTCGGGTAGCAGCCGGGGACGGCGACGCGCCGGGCCGTCCGCAGCACGTCGCGCCGGCCGGGCAGCTCGGGCAGGCCGTAGGGCCAGGTGCCGGCGTGGTCGCCGCCGTAGAACTCCTGCCAGGCCGCGGGGTCGGCGAGCCGGTGGTCGGCGCCGCAGTCGACCACGATCGTGTCCTCGCCGAGCTCGGCGGCGACGGCGGCCGAGTGGCCGTGCGGCAGCGCGAGGAAGACCACGTCGTGCCCGGCGAGCACGCCCGGCGTGGTCTCCTCCAGGACGCGGTCGGCGAGCTGCGGCAGGTGCGGCTGGTGGGCGCCGAGCAGGCTGCCGGCGCTGGAGGCCGCGGTGAGCGCGCCGATCTCGAACTCGGGATGGCCGAGCAGGAGGCGGAGCAGCTCACCTCCGGCGTAGCCGCTGGCTCCCGCGATCGCTGCTCTCATCCGGCCCTCCTGCATAACTATGCACCCTATCTCATGACCTTGCTTGTGAAGATGATGCACTCAAGAGGATGATTATGCAAGCCGGGACGGCCCGCGCCGGCGACAGGGGCATGTCCCAGTCCTTTCCAGGCCAACCCCAAGTGGCGGGCGGGATGCTGCCGGGCATGAGCGACTTCCTGCCCGATCTCACCTTCGTCACCCCGTCGCGCGGGCCCGGTCCCGGGCGGTTCGGGCGCGCCGTCATCGTGCTGCTGTGGGTGGGGATCTGCGTGCTGCCGGCGGTGCTGTCGGTCCAGGACTTCCGGCTGGCCACCGGGCGGACCGGCACGCCGGGGACGCTGACCGTGCTCTCCTGCGCCGACCTGGGCAAGGGGCGTTACGACTGCAAGGGGCGCTTCACGCCCGACTCCGGCGGCCCGTCCGTCCCGGTGGACGCCTCGCCCGACTCCGCGGCGGGCGACGTGACGCGGGCGCAGCTGACGCCCGAGGGCGACCGGGCGGCGCCGGCCGGGACCAGGGGCGTGCTGGCCGCGATGGCCCTGCCCGCGGTGGGGCTGGGCGGGATCGGGTTCCTGCCCTACGTGCTGCTCTACTGGGCCGGGGCGGGGCGGCGGGCCAGGCGGGCGGCCGTGGCGGCGGGCAGCGTGGTCACCGCCGCCGGGGCGCTGCTGATGGTCGTGGGGGTGGTGGCGGCCTACTCGTGAGGCCGCCACCCGGGGCTCACCTGAGGAAGGCGGCGGCGACGCCCGCGTCCACCGGGACGTGCAGGCCCGTGGTGTGGGTCAGGTCGGACCCGGCGAGCGCGTAGACCGCGGCGGCCACGTGCTCGGGCAGGACCTCGCGCTTGAGCAGGGTGCGCCGGGCGTAGAACTCGCCCAGGCGCTCCTCCTCCACGCCGTACACCGCCGCGCGGTTGGCGCCCCAGCCGGAGGCGAAGATGCCCGAGCCGCGCACCACGCCGTCGGGGTTCACGCCGTTGACGCGGACGCCGTGCTCGCCCAGCTCGGCGGCCAGCAGGCGGACCTGGTGGGCCTGGTCGGCCTTGGCCGCGCCGTAGGCGACGTTGTTCGGCCCGGCGAAGACGGCGTTCTTGGAGGAGATGTAGACGATGTCCCCGCCCATCGCCTGGTCGATCAGCACCCGGGCGCATTCCCGGGAGACCAGGAACGAGCCGCGCGCCATCACGTCGTGCTGCAGGTCCCAGTCGTCCAGGCTGGTCTCCAGCAGGGAGCGCGACAACGACAGGCCGGCGTTGTTGACCACCAGGTCCACGCCGCCGAAGGCGAGCACGGCGGCCCGTACGGCGGCCACCACCTGCTCCTCGGAGGTGACGTCCACCTCCACGGCCACCGCGACGTCGGACGCCCGGTACGCCCCGGCCCCGATCTCGGCGGCCACCTTCCCGGCGGCGGCCGGGTCGCGGTCGGCGAGCACCACGCACGCGCCCTCGGCGGCCAGCCGCCGCGCGGTCGCCGCGCCGATGCCCGAGCCCGCGCCGGTGACCAGCGCCACCCGCCCGGCCAGCGGCCTCGGCTTCGGCATCCGGCGCAGCTTGGCCTCCTCCAGCTCCCAGTACTCGATCCGGAACTTCTCCGACTCCGGGATGGGCGCGTAGGCGGAGACGGACTCGGCGCCGCGCATGACGTTGATCGCGTTGACGTAGAACTCGCCGGCCACGCGGGCGGTCTGCTTGTCCTTGCCGAAGGAGAACATGCCGACGCCGGGCACCAGCACGATCGCCGGGTCCGCGCCGCGCATCGGCGGCGAGTCCGGGGTGGCGTGGCGCTCGTAGTAGGCGGTGTAGTCGGCGCGGTAGGCGGCGTGCAGCTCGCGCAGCCGGGCGACCGCCTGGTCCAGGGGCGCGTCCGGCGGCAGGTCCAGGACCAGCGGGGCGACCTTGGTGCGCAGGAAGTGGTCAGGGCAGGACGTGCCGAGCGCGGCCAGGCGCGGATGCTCGGCGCGGGAGAGGAAGTCCAGCACCTCCGGCGTGCCGGTGTAGTGGCCGACCTGCCGCGCGTCGGACGAGGCCAGCCCGCGCACGACCGGGAACAGCGCGGCGGCCCGCGCGTGCCGTTCGCCCTCGGGCAGCGGCTCGTGCAGCACCGGCCCGAACGGGTCGGGGCGGCCGTTCGCGGCCAGGTACTCCTCGGCGGTGCGGATGATCTCCAGGGACCGGGCCTCGCACTCCTGCGAGGTGGCGCCCCAGGCGGTGATGCCGTGGCCGCCGAGCACGCAGCCGATGGCCTGCGGGTTGGCCTCCTTGACGGCGGCGATGTCCAGGCCGAGCTGGAAGCCGGGCCGCCGCCACGGCACCCACACCACGCGGTCGCCGAAGACCCGCCGGGTCAGCTCCTCGCCGTCGCGGGCGGTGGCCAGGGCGATCCCGGCGTCGGGGTGCAGGTGGTCCACGTGGGCGGCCTCGACCAGGCCGTGCATGGCGGTGTCGATCGAGGGGGCGGCGCCGCCCCTGCCGTGCAGGCAGTAGTCGAAGGCGGCGACCATCTCGTCCTCGCGCTCGACGCCGGGGTGGACGGCGGCGAGCGCGCGCAGGCGGTCCAGGCGCAGGACGGCCAGGCCCGCCTCCTTGAGCGTGCCGAGGTCGCCGCCCGAGCCCTTGACCCAGAGCAGGTCGACGTCCTGGCCGGTGACCGGGTCGGGGGCGCGGCCCTTGGCGGAGGTGTTGCCGCCGGCGAAGTTGGTGTTGCGCGGGTCGGCGCCCAGGCGGTGGGAGCGGTCCAGCAGTTCGTTGATGACGTCCATGGTGGTCAGGCCCCCCAGCCGGCCTGCGTGCCGCCGACGCGCTCGGCAGCGATTTTCTCGAAATATCCGGACTTGGCGTACGCGGCCATCGGGTCGGGCGCGAGGCCCGCCTCCGCGCGCAGCTCGGCGAGCAGCGGCCGCACGTCGGTGTTGTAGGCGTCCATGAGCACGGCGTTCGCGCCCAGCACGTCTCCCCCGGCCTGGGCGGCGGCCAGCGCGTCCCGGTCGACGAGCAGCGCCTTGGCCGTGGCCTCCTGGACGTTCATGACCGAGCGGATCTGGCCGGGGATCTTGGGCTCGATGTTGTGGCACTGGTCGAGCATGAACGCCACGCCCGCCGCCAGCCCGCCCGCGCGCACGACCTCGTACATGATGCGGAAGAGCTGGAACGGGTCGGCCGCGCCCACCATGAGGTCGTCGTCGGCGTAGAAGCGGGAGTTGAAGTCGAAGCCGCCGAGCTTCCCCTCGCGCAGCAGGAACGCCACGATGAACTCGATGTTGACGCCCGGCGCGTGGTGGCCGGTGTCCACGACGACCTGCGCCTTGGGGCCGAGCCTGAGGCAGTGGGCGTAGGCGGTGCCCCAGTCGGGCACGTCGGTGGTGTAGAAGGCGGGCTCGAACAGCTTGTACTCCAGCAGGAAGCGCTGCCCCTCGCCGAGCCGGGCGTACACCGCGGACAGGGCCTCGGCCAGGCGGTCCTGGCGGGCGCGGATGTCGTCCTGGCCGGGGTAGTTGGTGCCGTCGGAGAACCAGAGCTTGAGGGTGGCAGAGCCGGTGGCGTCCATGATGTCCACGCACTCCAGCAGGTGCGCCAGCGCCTTGCGGCGGACCGCCGGGTCGGGGTTGGTGACGCTGCCGAGCATGTAGGCGTCGTCCTGGAAGACGTTGGAGTTGATCGCGCCGATGCCGACGCCGAGCTCGCGGGCGTGGGCGGCCAGGTGGCCGTAGTCGGCCACCTTGTCCCAGGGGATGTGCAGGGCGACCGTGGGCGCGACGCCGGTGTGGGCGTGCACCTGGGCGGCGTCGGCCAGTTTCTCGTACGGGTCGCGCGGCACGCCCCGCTGCGCGAACACCTTGAACCGGGTGCCGCTGTTGCCGTACGCCCACGACGGCGTCTCGATGTGCAGCGCGCGCAGGGCGGCCTTGAGGTCAGTGGTCATGACTCCCCGATCAGTCCAGGTGGAACACTTCGTCCAGCGGCCGCATGCCCTCGTCGGGCCGGCCGTCGAGGTCTTCGAAGAAGGGCGCCATCTCGGCCTGCCAGCGCGCGTTGACCTCGGTGGCGGCCATCGCCTTTCTGGCGGCCTCGAAGTCGGCGGTCTCCAGGTAGCCGACCAGCAGGCCGTCGTCGCGCAGGAAGAGCGAGTAGTTGTGCCAGCCGGCGCGGCGCAGCGCGTCGAGCATGTCCGGCCAGACGGCCCGGTGGCGTTCGCGGTACTCCGCCAGCCGCTCGGGACGGACCTTGAGCAGGAAGCAGACGCGTCGCACGGTCACCCCTCTTCAAAACGTTTTAATCTGTCGCGGAGGAAACTACGATCACACGGGGACGCTGTCAATGCGTCCGGCGCCGCCAGATCGGCGGGACTGGCCAACCTCGTCGTTGGTACGTTTTAATGTGGCGCCATGGCCATGGTCAGCATCAAGGACGTCGCCGCCCGCGCCGGCGTCTCCCCCGGGACGGTCTCGAACGTCCTGAACAGACCGGCGAAGGTCGCCCCGGCGACCCGCGAACGGGTGGAGGCCGCGATCCGCGAGCTCGGCTTCGTCCGGCACGGCTCGGCCTCGACCCTGCGCGCCGGCCACAGCAGGACGATCGGCCTGAGCGTCATCGACATCGGCAACCCGTTCTTCACCGAGGTCGCCGCCGGGGTCGAGGACGTCGCCAGCGAGCTGGGCTACGCGGTGATCCTCGGCAACTCGGCCGGCTCCCCGGACAAGGAGGAGCGCAATCTGGGCGTGCTGGCCGAGCAGCGGGTGCGCGGCGTGCTGATCACCCCGTCCGGCGAGGACCCGGCCCGGCTGGACCGGCTGCGCGAGCGCGGCATCAGCGTCGTGCTCGTCGACCATCCGGCCCACCGGCCCGACCAGTGCGCGGTCGCGGTGGACGACGTCGCGGGCGGCCGGGCCGCGGTGGCGCACCTGCTGGCCAGGGGCGGGCACGGGGGTGCGGCCGGTGTCGCGTACGTGAGCGGGCCGCTGACCGTGCGCCAGTGCGTCGAGCGGCGGCGGGGCGCGGCGGAGGCGCTGGCGGCGGCCGGGCTCGACCCCGCCTCGCTGCGGGTGGTCGAGGCGGCCGCGATGACCGCCCGCGCGGGTGAGAAGGCCGCCGCCGACCTGATGGCGGACGGCCTGCCCGAGGCGGTGTTCTGCGCCAACGACCTGCTCGCGCTGGGCGTGCTGCGGGCCCTGCTGCGCGCCGGGGTGCGGGTGCCCGACGACGTGGCGCTGATGGGCTACGACGACATCGAGTTCGCCGCCGCCTCGGCCGTGTCGCTCAGCTCGATGCGGCAGCCGACGTACCAGCTCGGCCGCATCGCCACCGAACTGCTGCTGGACGAGTGCGACAACCCGGACGAGCACGCCCACCAGCACATCATGTTCCAGCCCGAACTGGTCGCGAGGGAGTCCACCCAATGAGCAGATTCGCCGCCGTGGACCTGGGCGCCTCCAGCGGCCGGGTGCTGGTCGCCGACCTGTCGGACGGGCTCGCCACGTCCGTGGTCCACCGCTTCCCCAACGGCCCGGTCCGCCTGGCCGGCCGCCTCCACTGGGACGTCCTGGGCCTCTACCGCGAGATCCTCGCCGGTCTGCGCGCGGCCGGGCCGGTCACCTCGATCGGGGTCGACTCGTGGGCCGTCGACTACGGCCTGCTCGACGAGACCGGCGCGCTGCTCGGCAACCCGGTCCACTACCGCGACGACCGTACGCGTGGGGTGGCCGGGCAGGTGGCCGAGCTGATCGGGGCCGAGGCGCTGTACGCGGTGTCCGGGCTGCAGGTGCTCCCGTTCAACACCGTCTACCAGCTCCTGGCCGACCGGCTCGACGGGGCCGCGACGATGTTGCTCGTCCCGGACCTGATCGGCTACTGGCTGACCGGCGAGATCGGCGCGGAGGTGACCAACGCCTCGACCACCGGCCTGCTCGACGTGCGCACCCGGTCCTGGGCGGTGCCGCTGATCGACCGGTTGGGCCTGCCCGGGGGGATCTTCCCCCGGCTGCGGCAGCCGGGCGAGCCGATCGGCGGGGTCCGCCGCGACGTCGCGGCGGAGATCGGCTTCTCGGCGCCGGTGCGGGCGGTGGCCTCCCACGACACCGCCTCGGCCGTGGCCGCCGTGCCGGCCGCCGGGCCCGCGTTCGCCTACGTCTCGTGCGGCACCTGGTCGCTGGCCGGGGTGGAACTGCTCGCCCCCGTGCTCACCGAGGCGGGCCGGACGGCCAACTTCACCAACGAGGCCGGGATCGACGGCACGGTCCGCTACCTGCGCAACGTCATGGGGCTGTGGCTGTTGCAGGAGTGCCTGCGGGCCTGGCCCGGCTCCTCGCTCGAGGACCTGCTGGCGGCGGCCGCGCGCGAACGTCCCTTCGCCGCGGTGGTGGACCCCGACCTGCCGGTGTTCCTGCCGCCGGGCGACATGCCCGCGCGGATCGCCGCCGAGTGCCGCCGCACCGGGCAGCGGCCGCCCTCGACGCCCGCGGGTTTCGTGCGCTGCGTGCTGGAGAGCCTGGCGCTGGGGCACCGCAACGCGATCCGGCAGGCGATGGAGCTGTCGGGCCGCGAGGTGGAGGTCGTGCACCTGGTGGGCGGCGGGTCGCGCAACGAACTGCTGTGCCGGTTCACCGCCGACGCCTGCGGGCTGCCGGTGGTGGCCGGGCCGGCCGAGGCGACCGCGCTCGGCAACGTCCTGGTGCAGGCGCGGACGGCCGGGCTGGTCGCCGACCTGGCCGGGATGCGCGCGCTGGTGTCCGCCACGCAGGAGTTGCGCCGGTACGAGCCCGCCGGCGACGCCGCCGCCTGGGGGGAGGCCGCCGCCCGCCTGGCCTGACGCCAAACTGTCCCCAAATACGCCTTTGACGTGGGACTTCGGGTTTCCGCCTACCCCCGAGGGGGAGGACCGGGACCGGGGGGAACGGGCGCCGGGGGGAACGATGCCGAGCAAGGAGCGGGTGCTGCGGCTGCTGTCGCAGGGGCTGGACTACGCGGAGATCGCCAGGTTGCTGGGCGTGCCCGCGGGGCGCGCGTACCTGATCGCGACGGGCGTGCCGGCCGACGGGAGCGACGCGGTGGCGCGCCGGCGGGGACGGCCCGGCCTGCTGGCCGGGCGTACCCAGCACCTGGTCAACCCGCGCGAGGTCGGGCCGGTCGAGCGCGGCGACGTGCATGCCTGGATGCGCGAGCGGGCCTGGAGCGACCGGCGCATGCGCCAGACGGGCGCGTGAGCGGCATGGGGTTCTCCTGGCCGCTGCTGCGGCAGCTCACCGGCAAGGACAGGCTCGGCCGGGCGGCCGCGGTGAAGTCGCCGCGCACGGGCGCGCACCCGGCCCGGACGGCCGCCGCCGACCGCGTGGTCAAGTCGGTGTGCCCGTACTGCGCGGTGGGCTGCGCCCAGAACGTCTACGTCCGTGATGAGAAGGTCGTGCACATCGAGGGTGACCCCGACTCCCCGATCAGCAGGGGCCGGCTGTGCCCGAAGGGCGCCTCCAGCCTCCAGCTCACCACCGGCGAGGACCGGCTGCGCAAGGTCCTGTACCGCCCGCCGTACGCCGCCGACTGGCAGGAGCTCGACCTGGAGACCGCCATGGACATGGTGGCCGACCGGATCATCGCCACCCGCCGGGCGACCTGGGAGTGGGAGAACAACGGCCGCCGGGTGGCCCGCACGATGGGCATCGCCAGCCTGGGCGGCGCGACGCTGGACAACGAGGAGAACTACCTCATCAAGAAGCTGCTCACCGCGCTCGGCGTGGTGCAGATCGAGAACCAGGCGCGGGTGTGCCACAGCTCGACCGTGGTGGGTCTCGGCACGTCGTTCGGGCGCGGCGGGGCCACGACGTTCCTGCAGGACCTCCAGCACTCCGACTGCGTGCTGATCCAGGGGTCGAACTTCGCCGAGGCGCATCCGGTCGGGTTCCAGTGGGTGATGGAGGCCAAGGCCCGCGGCGCGGTGGTCATCCACGTGGACCCGCGGTTCACCCGGACCAGCGCGCTGGCCGACCTGCACGTGCCGATCAGGGCGGGCTCGGACGTGGCCTTCCTCGGCGCGATCGTCAACCACGTGCTGGAGAACGAGCTGTTCTTCCGCGACTACGTCCTGCACTACACCAACGCGGCGACCATCCTGCGCGAGGACTACCGCGACGCCGAGGACCTCGACGGCCTGTTCTCCGGCTTCGACGCCGAGCACCGCTGCTACGAGGACGACACCTGGCAGTACGAGGGCATGCACACCGTCGCCGCCTCCGGCGAGCGGGACGAGGACTACGACCGCCCGGCGGGCAGCATGCCGGCCGGCCGCGCCGAGGTGCAGGGCGGCACCGGCGTCCCGCTCGGCGGCGAGCCGCGGCGCGACGAGACGCTGCGGCACCCGCGCTGCGTGCTGCAGGTGCTGCGCCGCCACTTCGCCCGCTACACGCCCGAGATGGTCCAGCAGGTGTGCGGGGTGCCGCCGGAGCTGTTCGCCCAGGTGTGCCGCCACCTGACGGAGAACTCGGGGCCGGAGAGGACCGCCGAGTTCGTCTACGCGGTGGGCTGGACGCAGCACAGCGACGGCGCCCAGTTCATCCGCACGGCCAGCATCCTGCAGCTCCTGCTCGGCAACATCGGCCGCCCCGGCGGCGGCATCCAGGCGCTGCGCGGGCACGCCAGCATCCAGGGCTCCAGCGACATCCCGACGTTGTTCAACCTGCTGCCCGGCTACATCCCGATGCCGCACGCCCACGAGCACGAGAAGATGCGCGACTTCCTGCGCGCCGACGCCTCCTGCCGCGGCTTCTGGGCCAACATGCCCGCCTACCTGGTGAGCCTGCTCAAGGCGTGGTGGGGGCCGGCGGCCACGCGCGACAACGACTTCCGCTTCGACTACCTGCCGCGCCTGACCGGCTCGCACAGCACGTACGACACGGTGCTGGCGCAGCTCGACGGCACCTGCAAGGGCTACCTGCTGCTCGGCGAGAACCCGGCCGTGGGCTCGGCCAACTCCCGGATGCAACGCCTGGGCATGGCCAAGCTCGACTGGCTGGTGGTGCGCGACCTCAACCTGATCGAGAGCGCCACCTGGTGGAAGGACGGCCCCGAGATCGAGACGGGCGAGCTGACCACGTCCGGGATCGGCACCGAGGTGTTCTTCTTCCCCGCCGCGGCCCACACCGAGAAGAGCGGCAGCTTCACCAACACCAACCGCTGGCTGCAGTGGCACCACCGGGCCGTCGAGCCGGACGGCGACGCGCGCAGCGACCTGTGGTTCATGTACCACCTCGGGCGGATCATCCGGCAGAAGCTGGCCGGCTCCGCCGACCCGATGGACCGTCCCCTGCTCGACCTCACCTGGGACTACCCCGTCGAGGGCGAGACGGCCGAGCCGGTCGCCGAGGCGGTGCTCGCCGAGATCAACGGCTGGGACGCCGAGGGCCGGCCGCTCGACGGCTACACCCAGCTCAAGGACGACGGCTCGACGGTGTGCGGCTGCTGGATCTACTGCGGCGTGTACGCCGGCGGCGTCAACCGGGCCGCCCGCCGCAGGCCGGCGGCCGAGCAGGACTGGGTGGCCGCCGAATGGGCGTGGGCGTGGCCGGCCAACCGGCGGGTGCTCTACAACCGGGCCTCGGCCGCGCCGGACGGCCGCCCGTGGAGCGAGCGCAAGAAGCTCGTCTGGTGGGACGAGGGCGCCGGCCGCTGGACCGGTCTCGACGTGCCGGACTTCGAGGAGCGCAAACCGCCGTCCTACCGGCCGGAGCCGGGGGCGCAGGGCCCGGCGGCGTTGTCGGGCATCGACCCGTTCATCATGCAGGCCGACGGCAAGGGCTGGCTGTTCGCCCCCTCGGGCGTGGTGGACGGCCCGCTGCCCAGCCACTACGAGCCCCAGGACTCGCCGGTCGCCAACCCGCTCTACGGGCGGCAGCGCAACCCGGCCCGCAAGCTCTACCGGCACGAGGACAACCGCTACCAGCCGAGCGGGGCCGAACCGGGCGCGTCGGTCTACCCGTACGTGGTGACCACGTACCGGCTGACCGAGCACTTCACGGCGGGGGGCATGAGCCGGCACACGCCGTACCTGGCCGAGCTGCAGCCGGAGATGTTCTGCGAGGTCTCGCCCGAGCTGGCCGCCGAGCGCGGGCTCGTGCACGGCGAGTGGGCCACGATCATCACCGCGCGCAGCGCCATCGAGGCCCGCGTGCTGGTCACCGACCGGATGGCGCCGCTGCACCTGGACGGCAAGGTCCTGCACCAGATCGGGCTGCCCTTCCACTTCGGCCCCAACGGCCTGGCCACCGGCGACGCGGCCAACGAGCTGGCGGCCATCTCGCTCGACCCCAACTCCCACATCCAGGAGGTCAAGGCCCTGTCGGCGGACATCCGCCCCGGGCGCAGGCCGCGCGGCCCGGCCCTGCCGGAGCTGGTGCTGGCCTACCGGCGGCGGGCGGGCGTCACCGAGGACACCGGAACGGAGGTGTGAGCCGTGGCCTTCGACCTCGACCGGGCGCCGCTCGACGCCGGCTACGACGACCCGCCCAGGCGCATGGGCTTCTTCACCGACACCAGCGTCTGCATCGGGTGCAAGGCGTGCGAGGTGGCCTGCAAGGAGTGGAACGAGGTGCCGGAGGACGGCCTGCTGTTCACCGGCATGTCCTACGACAACTCCGTCGGGCTCGGCGCCGACACCTGGCGGCACGTGGCGTTCGTCGAGCAGCGCAAGCCGCTGGGCCACCAGGAGACCGGCGCCCGTGACCTGGACTTCCGCTGGCTGATGGCCTCCGACGTGTGCAAGCACTGCACGCACGCGGCCTGCCTCGACGTCTGCCCGACCGGCTCGCTGTTCCGCACCGAGTACGGCACGGTCGTCGTCCAGGAGGACGTCTGCAACGGGTGCGGCTACTGCGTGCCCGCCTGCCCGTTCGGGGTGATCGGCAGGCGCGCGGAGACCGGCACGGCCGCCAAGTGCACGATGTGCTACGACCGGCTGGAGGTCGGCCAGGAGCCGGCCTGCGCCAAGACGTGCCCGACGGACTCCATCCAGTTCGGCGAGCTGGACGAGCTGCGCGAGCGCGCCGACCGCCGGCTGGAGCAGGTGCGCGCGGCGGGCGTGTCCTCGGCCCGCCTGTACGGCCACGACCCCGCCGACGGCGTGGGCGGCACCGGCGCCTTCTTCCTGCTGCTGGACGAGCCCCAGGTGTACGGCCTGCCGCCGGACCCCGTGGTGACCACCGCGGACCTGCCGTCGATGTGGCGGCACGCCGGCGCGGCGGCGCTGGTCCTGCTGGCCGGGATGGCCGCCGCGGCGGCCTGGAGGAGGGGCGGATGAGCAACCAGACCGACGTGCGCCTGGACGACGCGCCCGGCCTGCGCACCGAGCGCGAGGCCACGCCCGGCTCGGCGGGCCGCGGCAGCCGCTCCCTGCGGCCGCCCGAGCCGGAGGCCGATTCCTACTACGGCCTGCCGGTCCTGAACAGCACGCCCTGGAGCGACCACGACATCGCCGGCTACCTGTTCCTCGGCGGCCTGGCCGGCGCCTCCTCCACGCTGGCCGCCGCCGCCGAGCTGACCGGACGCCCGGCGCTGGCCCGCGCCGCCAAGGTCGCCGCCCTGGGCGCGGTCGGCGGCTCGCTGTACGCGCTGATCCACGACCTGGGCAAGCCGTCGCGCTTCCTGAACATGTTGCGGGTGTTCAAGGTGACCTCGCCGATGAGCGTCGGCACCTGGATCCTGACCGCGTACGGGCCGCAGGCCGGGCTGGCCGCGTTCACCGGGGTGACCGGGCTGTTCCCCCGGCTGGGCCGGGCGGCCACGGTGGGGGCCGGGCTGACCGGGCCGGCGCTGGCCACCTACACCGCCGCGCTGATCTGCGACACCGCCGTCCCGGCCTGGCACGACGGGTTCAGGGAGATGCCGTTCCTGTTCGCGGGCTCGGCCGCCGCGTCGGCGGGCGGGCTCGGCATGCTGGCCGCGCCGGTCGCGCAGGCGGCCCCGGCCCGGCGGGCGGCGGTGCTGGGGGCGGCCCTGGAGTGCGCGGCGGCCGTCCGCATGGAACGCCGGATGGGCCTGACCGCCGAGCCGCTGCGGCGCAGCCGCCTGCTCAGGGCGGGCCAGGCGCTGTCGGTCGCGGGCGCCCTGCTCGGTCAGGGCATGGGCGGTCGCAGCAGGGTCGCGGCGGTGGCCGCGGGGGCGGCCCTGCTGGCCGGGTCGGTGTGCACCCGGTTCGGGATCTTCCACGCCGGGGCGGCCTCGGCGTGCGACCCCCGGTACACCGTCGAGCCGCAACGCCGGCGGCTCGCCAAGTCGAGAGCGGAGCGTGATCTGTCATGAGAAGAGTCGCCGAGTACCTGCCGTTCATGGGTATCGTGCTGGTCGTCTGCACGGCGTCCTGGATCGCGGGCAGGAGCAGGCCGGCCAGGCGGGCCTGACCCCGTCCGGGGATCGGTCGGTGGGGCTTACGCTGTCAGTGGCGGCGTGGGGCATACGATCGGCAGATGACCGAAAAGACCGAAACCGCGCCTGGATGGCTGGCACCCGAAGAGCTCGAGTCGGTGCGCGGCCAGTTGCCGATCCTCTACATCGACGCCGTGCCGGTACGGGTCGACGAGACCGGCGTGGTGACCCGCGTGGGCCTGCTGCTGCGGATCGCGGCGGACGGGACGGTCAGCCGGGCGCTGGTCTCGGGGCGGGTGCTGCACCACGAGCGCATCCGCGACGCGCTGATGCGCCACCTGGAGAAGGACCTCGGGCCCGTCGCCCTTCCCCGCATCCCCGTCTCGCCGCAGCCCTTCACCGTCGCCGAGTACTTCCCGACGCCGGGCGTCACGCCGTACCACGACCCGCGCCAGCACGCGGTGTCGCTGGCCTACATCGTGCCCGTGGCCGGTGACTGCCGTCCCCGCCAGGACGCCCTGGACCTGGTCTGGTTCACTCCCGAGGAGGCGTCCTCGCCGGCCGTGCAGCAGGAGATGACCGGCGGCCAGGGGGTGCTGCTCAAGCAGGCGCTGGCCCACGTGGGCCGGCTGGTCTAGCGCCACTCCGGTACGGCCCGGCGTCGGGGTGACCGCCGCCGGGCCTTACGTGCCGGCCGGCACGTACACCAGTTCGAGGACTCCCGACGGGAAGGTCGTGCTCTTCACCAGGCGCAGGTTCACCGCCTGGTCCAGCTCGGGGAACAGCGGCGCGCCCCTGCCGGTGACGGCGGGCAGCACCCACAACCGGTACTCGTCGACCACGCCGAGCCTGATCAGGGAGTGCATGAACGCGGTGCCGCCGGCGGCGACGAGGTCCTTGCCGGGCTCGGCCTTGAGCTTGGCGATCTCCTCCGCCGTGTCACCGGCGGCGATCCGGGTCTCGGGCCAGTCGTCGGCCGACTTCAGGGTGCGGGAGAACACGACCTTGGGGATCTCGTTCATCGCCCTGGCGGACGGGTGGTCGGAGCCCGGCCAGTATCCGGCCATGATCTCGTAGGTGTTGCGGCCCATGAGGAAGGCCCCGGCCTCCCACAGCCGGCTGACGAAGTACTCCTCCTGCTCCGGGTCGTCGATGCTCATCATGACGTCCCGGATCCCGTTGTCCCCGTCCGCGCTCTTGCCGTCGAGCGAGACGTAGAAACCCAAGATCAACTTCCGCATCCGATGCCTCCATGTGTTCCGTCCCGGACCCCGCCGGTCGGTGTGGTCGGTCACCCACACACACTCAGACCACCGGTCGCCTCGGAACTCATCGCGCCGGCCGCCGGCTCCTGAGGACGGCCCATCCCCGCGGGCCTGGTCTTGCACGGATCCTCAACGGGAACTCAACGTCCGCCGCCCTAACTTGCCCGTACGACATCCGGTACGACAAGGGAGGAAGACGCCATGAGGACGATCACCAAGCTCGGGACGGCGGCTGCGGCGGGGGTGTTCGCGTTGGCGCTGTCCGCCGGGACGCCCGCCACGGCGGCCACTTCGGCCGCTTCGGCCGCTTCGGCCACTTCGGCGGTGAGTGCCACCGTCTCCGCCGTCCCGGTCTCCGCGCAGGCCGTCACGGCCACGTGGACGCAGGCCGCCGGCCCGCGTCCCAGCGTCCGGTGGCTGTGCGGCAAGCCGGTCATCAAGAAGCTGGTCCCGGCGTGCTCGCACGGCAGGTGGGAGCCGGTCACGATCAAGAAGATGCGCTGCGTGCAGGGACACGCGCCCTACGTGGGCTGGACGGGGCCGTCCAAGCTCGCCTACTGGGCGATGAAGTGCTTCAAGACGGGCGAGTGGGAGAAGTGGTGACCACCTTCCCCGCGATCGGGCCGCTGTAGCGGCATGACCAGCCCGGAGGCCGCCATGGACGTCCATGGCGGCCTCCGGCGTTGACCCGGCCCTTCTGTGCGCGGCCTCACCGGGCGAGGAACCGTCATCCCATACTCGGCTCCGTCTCCTCCACCGCCTGCGCTGCCCAGTCGGTGAGCTTGTCCCTGGTGATCAGCGTGTGGGGGTGGTCGGCGCCGAGGACGCGTTCGCGGACGGGGAGCAGGGCGGTGAGCTGGTCGCGGGCGGCGGACGCGTCTCCGGCCTGCCCGGTCCAGTCGGCCAGCTGGTTTCGGGTGGCCAGGGTCGCGGGGTGTTCGACGCCCAGGACTCGTTCCCGGATGGGGAGCAAGGCAGTGAGCTGGTCGCGGGCGGCGGACGCGGCTCCGGCCTGCCCGGTGAAGCAGGCGAGGTTGTGCCGGGTGGTCAGGGTGGCGGGATGTTCGGCGCCCAGAACACGTTCCTGGATGGCGAGCAGGGCCACGCACTGGTCGCGGGCGGCGGCCGCGTCCCCCGCCTGCCCCGTCCAGCGGGCGAGCTGGTTCCGGGAGGCCAGGGTGCCCGGATGTTCGGCCCCCAGGACGCGCTCGCGGACAGGGAGCAGGGCGATGAGCTGGTCACGCGCGGCGGCCGGGTCTCCGGCCTGCCCCGTCCAGTACGCGACGTTGTGCCGGGTGGCCAGGGTGCCCGGGTGTTCGGCGCCCAGAACACGTTCCTGGATGGCGAGCAGGGCCACGCACTGGTCGCGGGCGGCGGCCGCGTCCCCCGCTTGCCCCGTCCAGCGGGCGAGCTGGTTCCGGGTGGTCAGGGTGCTGGGATGTTCGACGCCCAGGACGCGTTCTTCGACGGGCAGAAGAGCGGCGTACTGATCGCGGGCGGCGGCCGCGTCTCCTGACCGTCCCGTCCAGTCGGCGAGGTTGTACCGGGTGGTCAGGGTGTTGGCATGCTCCAGGCCCAAGACGCGTTCGCGGATGGGGAGCAGGGCGGCGAGCTGGTCGCGGGCGGCGGCCGTGTCCCCTGTCTGTCCCGTCCAGTAGGCGAGATTGTGCCGGGTGGTCAAGGTGGCGGGATGTTCGGCGCCGAGGACGCGTTCTGTGACGGAGAGCAGAGCGGTGAGCTGGTCGCGCGCGGCGGCCGCGTCCCCGGCCTGCCCCGTCCAGTCGGCGAGATTGTGCCGGGTGGCCAGGATGTCGGGGTGTTCGGCGCCCAGGACACGTTCGCGGACAGGCAGCAGGACGGCGAACTGGTCGCGGGCGGCGGCCGCGTCCCCCGCCTGTCCCGTCCAGCGGGCGAGCTGGTTCCGGGTGGCCAGGGTGCCCAGGTGTTCCGCCCCCAGGACCCGTTCTTCGACGGGGAGCAGGGCGGCCAGCCCGTCGCGGGCGGCGGCGGCGTTCCCCGTCTGGCCCGTCCAGTCGGCGAGGTTGTGCCGGGTGGCCAGGGTGCTGGGATGTTCGGCCCCCAGCACACGTTCGCGGACAGGCAGCAGGGCGGCGAGCTGGTCACGGGCGGCGGACGCGTCCCCCGCCTGCCCGGTGCAGATGGCGAGCTTGTGCTGAAAGGCCATGGTCCGAGGGTGTTCGGCGCCCAGTGTCGCCACCGCGTGGGTGTAGCGCTCCTGCTCAAGCTGGACGGCAGCGGTGTAGTCACCGCTCGCGGCAAGATAGGTGGCCACCCGATGCATGCCCGGGGAGTCCAGTGGCAGCATGCTCCGGGCATGCGGCAACAGTGCCTGGTAGGCGGGCCAGGCGTCGATCGTGCCCGGATCGTCGGGGAGCGCGGCCAGGACCAGGTCCCTGGCCGTGTCACGAACCTGAGCACACCGGCCGGCAGTGAGCTGGTGCAAGGTGACGGCCTGGACCAGCCGGTGGACGCTGACCAGATCCTCCGCCCGGCCGGGGACGACGGTGATCAGGCTGTAGGACTCCAGCAGTGCCAGCGCCTCGCCGACCTGCAACGGGTCGGCCTCGGGCAGGCCGTCCAGGACGGAGCAGGGCAGGTTGTCGGGGGCGAAACAGGCCAGCAGGTTCAGCACGTCGATCGCGAACGGGTCGACGGCGGCGATGCGGGCATGGCTGAGCGTCAGCACCTTGGCCACCACGCGCTCGGCGTCGACTCCGGCCGTCGCGGCGCCGTACATCCGGGCGGGGACGGTCGTCAGCAGCTCCAGGTAGGCGGCCAGGGTCATGCGGGGAGTGCGGGCGATGTAGGCGCCGGCCTGGGCCAGGGCGAGCGGCAGGTCCCCCAGCTGTTCGGCCAGCTCCCCCAGCCGGCCGGTGTCGGCGGAGTCCGGCGGGCCGACCAGGCCGGCCAGCAGGGCGATCGCGGCCGGGCGCGGCAACAGCTCCAGCCGGAACGGGGTGACGTTCAGGCGCTGCCAGCCGATGTCGCGGCGGGTGGTGATCAGCACATGGCCATGGGCCAGGCGGGCCAGGTACGGCTCGACGTCGGCGACCTCCTCGACGTTGTCGAGGACGACCAGCCACCCGGGATGGGCGGCCAGCCAGCTCAGCGCCCAGGCGGCGGCCTCCTCCATGGTGGCCTGCTCGGCGGCCACCGAATCGATGGCGCACGTCAGCGCCCGGGCCAGGGCGGCCAGTCCGGCGCGGATCCGGTCGGGGCCGTCGGCGTCGATCCACCACACCAGGTCGTGGTCATGACGGTGGTGGTGGGCGTACTGCAGGGCCAGCTCGCTCTTGCCGACGCCGCCCAGGCCGAGCACGGCCTGGGTGATCACGCCGGGTCCCTTGGCGTCCCGCAGCGTCCGGCGCAGGGCGGTCAGGGCTGCGTCCCGTCCGACGAAGGCCGCCACGGGAGGGCGCGGCAGGCCGGACAGCCCGGCCGGGACCCGCACGGCGCCGGCCGGGGGCAGCGACCGCCGCGGGTCCTGCTGGAAGATCTCGTTGATGGTCTGGTCGCCGACCGCCTGGTAGACCCGGCCCTGCTCCCGGGCGCTGCCGTCCATCTGGACGTCCGGCAGCTCCTCGGGATCCCCCGGGGTGGTCATCGTGTCATCGACGCCCTGGTTGCCGGCCGACGTCTTCGACATGTCTCCAGGGTGCCCTCGAACCGGTGGAAGCGGAGCGGAAGTAGCGAAGGCGTTACAGTCCTCCGGGACCGGCCGCCGCGACGGATTGCGGCGAGGTGCCACGCTTCCCTACCGGGGGGCGAGCGCGGAGGACGAGCGCGGGGGCGGTTGCCTGCGCCCGTCCTGCTTCGACCCGGCGAGCACCTGCTCCAACCGTCTCAGGGGCGTTCGGCGCCCCCTCGTACCCAGTGGTAGAGCGGGTCGCCGGGGCAGTCGGTGTCGTAGCCGTCCCGGTGGCCCTTGACCTCGTCGCCGGCGTCGCCGTGCTCGCGCAGGTACTCGATGGCGTCGACGAGGGCGTTGAGCAGGTCGTCGTTCGGTTCGGTGAACCCGGTGTTGCCGAGCAGGGCGAGCACGGCGTAGTGGCCGGAGTTGAGCCCCGGGCCGTTGGCGGCGGGCAGGTGGTGCGGACCCCGGCCCATGAAGGTGCGCCGGTGCGGGCAGCACACCATGTTGTAGCCGAGGTCGATGTAGGTCTCGCCGCGTCCGCCGGACATGTGCATGCGCTGGATGTCCCTGACCAGGTCGACGCACTTGTCGTGGTTGTCGGCGTCCGGCAGGTCGGAGGGCACCTTCCCGCCGGTGTAGTGGATCTTGACGCCTCGGGTGGAGGCCAGCCGGGTGTAGCTGGTGGTGGGCTTCTTGGCGTGCCAGTCGGCACGGGTGATCAGCTGCATGTGGTGTCTCTCCTGGTAGACGATGCCTCGCCACCAGAATGTCAACTTAAAGTAGCCGTGTCATCACTTTTTGTCACTAGGTTCACGTGCCGCCAAAGAAAGACTTCCATGCTGGTCAGGCCGCCCCCCGCACCGGTTCACCCCCGCTTGTGCACCGTGCGGTCGTGGACGACCGCGTACGTGTTGCGCAGGGCCGCCATCGACTCGTCGTAACTGGCCGCGGCCACGCCGGTGAACAGGCAGTCGACGACCATGAGCTGGGCGATGCGGCTGCCGAGCGCGCCGGAGCGGAACTGGGTCTCGCGGGCGGCCGTCGTCAGCGTCACGTCGGCGGTGCCGGCCAGCGGCGAGTCGCGGAAGTTCGTGATCGCCACCGTGGCCGCACCCGACCGGCGGGCGATGGCCAGGAACTCGACCGTGTCCACGGTCGCGCCGGTGTGCGAGACCGCGACGGCCACGCAGCCGGCGTCGAGCGTGGCCGCCGACGTCCAGGCCGAGTGGGCGTCGTGCCAGTTGATCGCGGTACGCCCGATGCGCGAGAGCTTCTGCTGCAGGTCGAGGCCGACCAGCGCGCTCGCGCCCACGCCGAAGGTGTCGATCCGGCGCGCGGCCAGCAGCAGGGAGACCGCCCGGCCCAGGGCCTGCATGTCGAGGGAGCGGGCCGTGTCGGCGATGGACAGCGTCTCGTTGGTGGCGACCTTGGAGACGATGCCCTCCAGACTGTCGTGACGGTCGATGTCGCCCGACACCTCCGGCAGGCTCGACGTGGTCAGCTCCTCCCGGGCGGCGGCCCTGGTCAGGTCGATCCGGAAGTCCTTGAAGTGGGCGTATCCCATGCGCTGGTAGAAGCGCACGACCGAGGTCGTCGAGGTGGCGCAGCGGGCGGCCAGCTCGGCGATGGACAGGTTCGCGGCGGCGGCCGGGTCGCCGGTGAACGTCTCGGCGATGCGCCGCTCCGACGGCCGTAATGCGGGCATGGCCGCACGGATGCGGATCAGCAGGCTTCCGTCGTCCTCGACCATTCGTCATCCATCCCTGTTGAGGAAATTTAGTACACCAGTGGTAGGGTCTGCGTAATTTTATGACCTACTGCCCCTGAGGAGACCACATGCCCCGTGGCGCGCTCTCCGCGATCGGCGCCGCCGCAGTGCTGTCCATCGCCCTGACCTCCTGTTCATCATCTTCCGGGCCCGCGACCAGCACCGGCGCCACGGGCAAGTCCGGCGGCGCCCTGGTCGTCGGCGTGACCTCCGACCCCGACACGCTCTTCCCCTGGAAGGCCACCCAGTTCACGGCCGTGAACGTGTTGCAGAACATCTACGGCACCCTCACCGAGTTCGACAAGGACCTGAACGTCGTGCCGGGCCTGGCCGAGTCGTGGCAGACCGCCGAGGACGGCAAGAAGCTGACCCTCACCCTGCGCAAGGGCGTGACCTTCGGCGACGGCAGCGCGTTCGACTCCAAGGACGTCAAGGCGTCCCTGGACAAGATCATGGACGAGAAGACGGCGGCCGTGGCGCGGGCGTCGCTGGCGTCGGTGAAGTCCGTCGAGGCCCCCGACGCGAGCACGGTGGTGCTGGAGCTGACCGGCCCCGACGCCGCGCTCCCGGCGAACCTGGCCACCGTCAACATGGCGATGCTCTCCTCCGACGACACCGAGGAGAAGCTCAACGCCACCCCCAACGGCACCGGCCCGTTCACGCTGGGCAAGCGCGTCCCGAGCCAGTCGCTGACGCTGGCCAGGAACGACAAGTACTGGGGCGCCGAGAAGCCCAAGGTGGGCAGCGTCGAGTTCCGGGTGATCCCGGACGAGTCGTCCATCGTCTCGGCCATGCAGTCGGGCAACGTGCAGCTCGCGGTCTTCAACGACCCGCTGGTCGCCCAGACCGCGCAGGGCGGCGGCACGATCACCGTCACCAAGACGCCGCAGCTCAGCTACCACGCCCTCCAGCTCAACGCGCAGCGCGGCGACCTCAAGGACGTCAACGTGCGCCTGGCGATCCAGTGCGCGATCGACCGCAAGCAGGTGCTCGACACCGCCGCGCTCGGCGAGGGCGAGGTGACCGGGCCGATCACCGCCCCGGCCTTCAAGTCCGACCCGGCCAAGCGTCCCTGCCCGAGCCGCGACCTGGCCAAGGCCGCCGAGTACCTCGGCAAGGCGGGCAAGTCCGGCGGCGTGACGGTCAAGGCCATCGTCTCCCAGGGCGAGTACGCCACCTCCGTGAACGAGGCCCAGAACCTCAAGGCGCAGCTCGCCGAGGCGAAGATCACCCTGGACCTGGAGGTGCTGGAGTCCGGCGCGTTCGTGGACCGCTGGGTGGCGGCCGACTTCGACGCCGCCGTCGCGCTCAACGGCGGGCGCCCGGACCCCGACGGCTCCTACGGCCGCTACTTCACCAGCAAGGGCAACCTGAACAAGGTCGCCGGGTACAGCTCGCCCGAGCTGGACAAGCTGTTCGCCGAGGGCAAGGCCACGACCGACCCGGCCGCCCGCAAGGCGATCTACGAGAAGGTCTCGGCCGAGCTGGAGGCCAACGCGCCCTGGATCTGGCTGTTCACCAGCTACACCTACACCGGCACCACCTCGAACGTGTCCGGGTTCGTACCGATGGTCAGCGGGTCGCTGCAGTACCTGCGCACGACGTCCGTCGCCTGATGCGCCGGATCCTCGCCAACCGGGCCGTCCGGCGCGTGGCCTCGACGATCGGCACCCTGTTCGGGGTGGCCGTGTTCGTCTTCGTCATGCTCCGGGCGATCCCCGGCGACCAGATCACCGCGGGGCTCGGCACGGAGGCGGCCGCGCTCACCCCGGCGCAGCGCGTGGCCCTGGAGCAGTACTACGGGCTGGACCAGTCGCCGGTCACGCAGTTCTTCTCGTGGCTGGGCAACATGCTCACCGGCAACTTCGGCTACTCGGCCCGCTCGCAGCAGGGCGTGCTGGAGATGACGCTGCACTCGCTGCCGGTGACGTTCGAGCTGGCGGTGTTCTCGATCGTGCTGGCGCTGCTGCTGGGCGTGCCGCTCGGCATGTTGTCGGCGTCCAGGACGAACTCGCCTCGGGACGCCTTCGGCCAGGTCGTGAGCCTGGCCGGGCTGTCGGTCCCGGCGTTCCTGCTGGCCACGACGCTGCTGTCGATCTTCGCGGCGTCGTTCGGCTTCAACCCCAACGGCCAGGGCTTCGCCACGCTCGCCGAGGACCCGCTGCTCAACCTGCAACAGATGTTCCTGCCCGCGCTCGTGCTCGGCTTCGGCATCGCCGCGCCGATCCTGCGCACCACCCGTACGGCGGTGCTGGAGGTGCGCTCGGAGGACTTCGTGCGCACCGCCCGCGCCAAGGGCGTGCCGCCGCGCCGCCTGCAGGTCAGGCACGTGCTGGGCAACGCGCTGGTGCCGATCGTGACGATGACCGGGCTGCAGTTCGGCTACCTGCTCGGCGGCGCGGTCGTGGTCGAGCAGATCTTCTCCGTGCCCGGCGTGGGCCGGCAGGTGCTGCTCGGCATCCAGCAGAAGGAGTACGCGGTCGTGCAGAGCACGGTCCTGGTCATCGCGCTGGCGTTCGTGCTGGTCAACCTGCTGACCGACGGGCTGTACCGGATCATCGACCCGCGGGTGAGGGCGTCGTGACCGCGCTGCGCAGGAGCCCCGCCATGCTGGCGGGCACGATCGTGCTGCTGGTGCTGGCCGTGGTGGCGGCGCTGTCGTACGCCGGGCTGCTGCCCTACGACCCGATCGCCCAGAACCCGCCCGAGCGGTTCCTGTCGCCGTCCGGGACGCACCTGTTCGGCACCGACCAGTTCGGCCGGGACGTCTTCTCCCGGGTGGCGGCCGGGGTCGGCAACTCGGCGCTCATCGCGGTGGTCGCGGTGGCCTTCGCCACCGTGGTCGGCACGCTGGGCGGCCTGGTGTCCGGCTTCTACCGCGGCTTCGCCGACGGCGCCATCGGCGGCGTGACGAACGTGCTGTTCGCGTTCCCGCCGCTGCTGCTCGCGCTCTCGCTGGCCTCGGTGCTGGACCGCAACTGGTTCACGGTCGCCGTCGCCATCGCGATCGTGTACGTCCCCATCTTCATCCGTGTCACGCGCGGCCCCGTGCTCTCCCTCCGGGAGATCGAGTACGTCAAGGCCGCGGTCTCCACCGGCCAGAGCCGCTGGCAGATCATGCTCAGGCACGTGCTGCCCAACATCACCTCGATCATCGTCATCCAGGTGGCGCTGTCGTTGTCGTGGGCGGTGCTGACCGAGGCGTCGCTGAGCTTCCTCGGCCTGGGCACGCCGCCGCCCGCCCCCTCGCTGGGCTCGATGATCTTCGAGGCGCGCAGCCTGGTCTTCATCGCCCCCTGGACGCTGATCGCGCCGGGCGCGGTCGTCGTGCTGCTGGTGGTGGGCCTGAACCTGCTCGGCGACGGCCTGCGTGACACTCTCGACCCCAGAACCCGAGGCAAGCGGTGAACCTCTCAGAACTGACCACGGAATCGGCCGACCCGCGCTTCGCGGGCATCGACACCATGAGCGTGGCCGAGCTCGCCGCGACCATGAACGCGGCCGACGCCACCGTCCCCGCCGCGGTCGCCGCGGCGCTGCCGCAGATCACCCGGGCCATCGAGGCCGCCGCCGAGCTGGTACGGGCCGGCGGCCGGCTGGTCTACGTGGGCGCGGGCACGCCGGGCCGGCTCGGCGTGCTGGACGCCTCCGAATGCCCGCCCACCTTCAGCACCCCGCCCGAGCAGGTCTTCGCCGTCATCGCCGGCGGCGAGCGGGCGATCGTGCACCCGTGCGAGGGCGCCGAGGACGACGCGGGGGCCGGCGCGGCGGCGATCGACACGGCCGGCATCGGGCCGCTGGACACGGTGGTGGGCATCGCCTCCAGTGGGCGCACGCCGTACGTGCTGGGCGCGGTGCGGCGGGCCCGCGAGCGCGGCGCGCTGACCGTCGGCCTGTCCTGCAACCCGGGCACCCCGCTCAGCGGCGAGGCCGAGCACGCGATCGAGGTGCTGGTCGGGCCCGAGGTGGTCAGCGGCTCGACCCGGCTCAAGGCGGGCACGGCGCAGAAGCTCGTGCTCAACATGTTCTCGACCATCGTCATGGTCCGGCTCGGCAAGACGTACGGGAACCTGATGGTCGACGTCAAGGCCAGCAACGGCAAGCTCAGGGAACGGGCGATCAGGATCGTGCGCACGATCGCCGGTGTGGACCGCGAGGAGGCGGAACGAGTGCTCGACCAGCATGGTTTCAACGTCAAGCAGGCGGTGCTCGGCGCCCGGCTCGGGCTCGGCCCACGGGAGGCCGCGGCGCTGCTGGACCGCAGCGAGGGACGGCTGCGCGTGGCGCTGGGAGAGCCGGCATGAAGATCCTCGGCATGATCTCCGGCACCTCGCACGACGGCATCGACGTGGCCCTGGTCGACTTCGCGCTGGACGGCGGCGTGCTGACCGGCCGCGTGCTGCACACCGCGAGCACCCCGTACCCGGACGAACTGCGCGCCCGGCTGGTGGCCGCGCTGCCGCCCGCGCCCGTCACGCTGGCCGAGGTGTGCGTGCTCGACACGCTCATCGGCCAGTGCTTCGCCGAGGCCGCGGCGGCCGCGGCCGAGCAGGCCGGTCCGGCCGACCTGATCGTCTCCCACGGCCAGACGGTCTTCCACTGGGTGGAGGGCGCGCACGCGCGCGGCACCCTGCAGATCGGCCAGCCCGCCTGGATCGCCGAGCGCACCGGCGCGCCCGTACTGTCGGACGTGCGCATCCGGGACATCACCGCCGGCGGGCACGGCGCCCCGCTGGTCTCCGTGCTCGACGACCTGCTGCTCGGCGGCCTGCTGCAGGACGGGCCCGCGGGCGGCGCGGCGGCGCTCAACCTGGGCGGCATCTCCAACATGACCGTCGTGCGCGACGGCGGCCTGAGCGCCTACGACATCGGCCCGGCCAACGCCCTCATCGACGCCGTGGTGGCCGGCCGCGGCCTGAACCCGCGCGGCTTCGACGAGGGCGGCCGGATCGCCGCCTCCGGCCGGGTGGACGAGCGCCTGCTCGACGTGCTGCTCGACGAGCCGTACTACCGGCTGGCCGCGCCGAAGAGCACCGGCAAGGAGCTGTTCCACCTGGCCTACGTCGAGGCGGCGATCGCCAGGGCGGGCCGCGAGCCGTCCGGCCCCGACCTGGTGGCGACGCTGACCGAGCTGACCGTCCGCACGGTGGCGGCCGACATCGCCGCGGCGGGCGTGGGCGTGCTGGTCGTCTCCGGCGGCGGCTGCCGCAACCCGGTCATCATGGACGGCCTGCGCGCCGCCCTGCCGGGCGTGCGGGTGTCGCTGTCCGACGAGCTCGGCGCCCCGGCCGACGACAAGGAGGCCATCGCCTTCGCGCTCATCGGCTGGCTGACCGCCCACGGCCTGCCGGGCACCATCCCCGGCGGCACGGGCGCGAAGGCCGCCCGGGTGCTCGGGACGCTGACGCCGGGCGCGGGCCCGCTCGTCCTGCCCGCCCCGCTGCCCACACCGCCGCGCTCGCTGGTGCTGCGCCGATGACCCCGGCCCCCGCCGCACCGCCCGGCCCCGAACCTGGCCCGCCCGCGGGCCTGGTCCGGGCGGCCCGCACGCCGTGGTTCGACCTGACCGAGTGCACCGGCCACCGCACCGTGCGCCGGACGGACGGCGGCGCACTGGCCGGCGAGGCCCCCATGACCCTCGGCACGTACCACGACCTGGCCTCGGTCACCAAGGTCGTCGCGACCACGACGGCCCTCGTCCGCCTGGTCTCCGACCGCCTGGTGGACCTGGACGAGCGGGCGGCCGCGTACCTGCCGGGAGGCTGCCCCGAACAGGTCACCGTGCGGGACCTGCTGCTGCACCGGGCCGGGCTGTGGGAGTGGTGGCCGCTGTACCTCGACCCGCGGATGCCCGCCCCGCGCTACGCGCCCGGCCGCGAACGGCACTACTCCGACCTGGGCTTCATCCTGCTCGGCCGGGTGGCCGAGACCGTCACCGGCACGTCGCTGGACCGGGCGGTGGCCGAGCTGGTCACCGGCCCGCTGGGACTGGCCGACACCACGTACGCGCGGCCGGCGGGGCCCGAGGTGGCCATGAGCGCCCTGGACGACCGGGTCGAGATGCGCATGCTCGACACCTCAGAGCCGTACCCGGTGCCCTTCCGCAGCGCGGACTTCGCCGGCTGGCGGCACGAGCCCGTGCTCGGCCAGGTCGCCGACGGCAACGCCTACCACGCCTTCGGCGGCGTGGCGGGGCACGCCGGGCTGTTCTCCACCGTCCCTGACCTGCTGCGGTACGCCGCCGCGCTGTCCCGCTACGAGGAGCACGACCGGCTGTGGCGGCCCGAGGTCGCCCGCGAGTTCTTCACCCCCGGCCCCGACCCCGGCCAGGCGCTCGGCTTCCGCACCTACCGGCTCGACCTGCGGGAGGAGACCGTCACCGTGCTCGGCCACCCGGGCTACGTCGGGTGCGCCGTCGGGTTCGTCCCCGGCCGGGACATCGCGATCGCGCTGGCCGGCAACCGCCTGCTGACGACGGCCGCACCGACGCCCACCGACGCCCTCTGGACCGGCCTGCTGCAGGCCATCACCCATCGATCGAGGACCGCATGACCCCGCTCCTGGAGATCCGCGACCTCTCCGTCGCCTTCCGCACCCGCAAGCAGGACGTCACCGTCGTCAAGAACGTCTCGATGGAGATCCTGCCGGGACAGACCGTGGCCGTGGTCGGCGAGTCGGGCTCGGGCAAGTCCACCACGGCCGCCGCGGTCAACCGGCTGCTGCCCGCGGGCGGGCGCATCACGACCGGCCAGGTGCTGTTCGACGGCCGCGACCTGGCCGGGGTGAGCGAACGCGAGATGACCGCCGTCCGGGGCGCGGGCATCGGCCTGGTGCCCCAGGACCCGATGTCCAACCTCAACCCGCTCATGCGCATCGGCGACCAGATCGCCGAGGCTCTGGAGGTGCACGGCCTCGCCACCGGCCGGGCCGCCCGCGGGCGCGTGACCGAGCTGCTGGAGATGGTCGGCATCCCCGAGCCGGAGCGGCGGGCCGGGCAGTACCCGCACGAGTTCTCCGGCGGCATGCGGCAGCGGGCGCTCATCGCCATGGGCCTGGCCTGCCGGCCCAAGCTGCTCATCGCCGACGAGCCGACCTCGGCCCTGGACGTGACCGTGCAGCGGCGCATCCTCGACCAGCTCGGGCAGCTCACCGCCGAGATGGGCACGGCCGTCTTCCTCATCACGCACGACCTGGCGCTGGCCGCCGAGCGGGCCGACGTGGTGGCCGTCATGTACCGGGGCGAGATCGTGGAGACCGGACCGGCGGCCGAGCTGCTGGCCGACCCCCGGCACGAGTACACCCGGCGGCTGCTGAAGGCCGTGCCGAGCCTGTCGTCGGTGCGGGTGGCCGAGCCCGGCCCCGAGGAGGGCGCCGAGGACCTGGTCGTGGTGGAGGACCTGCGCAAGGTGTTCCCGCTGCGGGGCGGCGCCGGGGAGTTCACGGCGGTGGACGGGGTCTCCTTCACGATCCCGCGCGGCCGTACCGTCTCGGTCGTGGGCGAGTCCGGCTCGGGCAAGTCGACCACCGCGAACCTGCTGCTCGGCCTGGACGGCATCACCTCCGGCCGGATCCTGTTCGACGGCACCGACCTGACCTCGCTCGGCCGCCGGGAGCTGTTCGCCTTCCGCCGCCGGGTGCAGCCGGTCTTCCAGAACCCGTACGCCTCGCTCGACCCCCGCTACACGGTCGAGAAGTCGATCGCCGAGCCGCTGCGCGTGCACCGCGTGGGCACCCCGGCCGAGCGCGCGCGGACCGTCGCCGAGCTGCTGGAGAAGGTGTCGCTGCCGGCGTCGGTGGCCGAGCGGCTGCCGCACGAGCTGTCCGGCGGCCAGCGGCAGCGGGTGGCCATCGCGCGGGCGCTGGCGCTCTCCCCCGAGCTGGTCGTGCTCGACGAGGCCGTCTCCGCGCTCGACGTGCTGGTCCAGGCGCAGATCCTGGAGCTGCTCGCCGAGCTGCAGCGCGACCTCGGGCTCAGTTACCTGTTCATCAGCCACGACCTGGCCGTCGTCCGGATGATCTCGCACCGGGTGCACGTGATGCAGGCGGGCCGGATCGTGGAGAGCGGCACGGCGGCCGAGATCTTCGGCTCGCCCCGGGCCGACTACACCCGCGAGCTGCTCGCCGCCATCCCTGGACGGGCCGCCTGATGGTAAGTTGGAAATCCGGACCTACCTGAGCGGAGGGGCCTTGTCCCGCCCGAGAGAGTGCTCGATCGCCAACGCGCTGGCCGTCGTGGGCGAGCGGTGGAGCCTGCTGGCGATGCGCGAGATCATGCTCGGGGTACGCCGCTTCGACCAGATCGCCCGCAACACCGGCGCCAGCCGCGACATCCTCACCGCCCGGCTGCGCAAGCTGGTCGAGGTGGGCCTGCTGGAGCGGGTGCCGTACGAGCGGCACCCGCCGCGGCACGAGTACGTCCTCACCGAGTCGGGACAGGCCCTGCACACGGTCCTGCTCGCCCTCATGGACTGGGGCGACCGCTACGTCACCGAGGGCGAGCCGCCCACCGTGTGGCGGCACTCGTGCGGCGAGCCCCTGGAGCCGCTCACGGTGTGCGCGCACTGCCGGGAGCCGGTGCGCCCCCAGGAGCTGACCGTGATCCGGGTCGACCAGCCGCAGTAGCGGGAACCGTCCGCCCAGCGGTCCGCCGGGGGGGCGTGGTAGGGCCTGCCCTACCACGCAATGGCCCGCCGCCAGGATCGATCACTCGCCCGCCGGGCCCGTAGCGTCGTGGCCATGACAACCCTCCGGCACCGCGTCGCCACCGACACCCGCTACACCCTGCTCGGCCTCCCCGCGGCCGCCGCTTCCTTCACCCTCGCCGTCGCCGGAGTTTCGGCCGGTCTCGGCTCGGCGGTCGTGTTCGTCGGGCTGCCCGTCCTGGCCGCCACCGCCGCCATGGCCCGCCACTTCGCCGACCTGGAGCGCGCCGCGCTCCCCGGAGTGCTCGGCCACCCGATCGCCCGCCCCCGCTACGCGCAGGTCCCCGTGGGGGCGGGTTCCTTCCGCCGCATGATGAACCCGCTGGCCTCCGGCCAGGCGGCGATGGACCTGCTGCACGCGATCATCACCTTCCCGGTCTCGCTGGCCGCCGCCGTCGTCAGCGCGGTGTGGTGGGCGGGCGCGGTGCTCGGCCTGACCTTCCCGGTCTACGGCTGGGCGATCGCCGCGATCCCCGGCGTGGACGGCGGCCTGCCCGCCCTGCTCGGCCTCGGCACCGGGACCGTGCCGTTCGTGGCGTTCAACACGGCGGTGGGCCTGCTGTTCGCGCTCACGCTCGTCCCTGTGGTGCGCACGGCGGCCCTGGTGAAGGCGAGCGTGTCCCAGGCCCTGCTGACCCGCGCGCACGTCCCGTCCATGGAGGGTGCGTCCCCGGTCTGGGTGACAGCCCGGTAGGGACGGGGCTACCCTCCCAAGTGCCGAAGTTTCCGATCTTGTGAGGGCAGGGAAGCCGTGCCGTCGTGGGCAGATCTGCCGATCGGCCAGGTGGTACGGCTCGACGCCGACCCCGACGCCATCGCGCCGGCCCTCGATCCCCTGCCGGACGACGCCCCGGCCGTCGTCACCTACTTCGCCGCCGAGGAACGTTCCGTCGTCGGCCTGGCCGCCTCCGTCCTGCGTGAGCTGGACAAGGCGGCCATCGCGCTGTTCCCGGCCTGGTTGCCGGGCGCCGAGGGCATCGAGGGCCCGTCCGGGGTGAACGTGGCCGCGGTCCAGGCGCTGGCCCTGCGCAGGGCCTCGGCGACCGGTCATTTCGGGCCGTTCCTCGCCGAGCTGGCCCGGCGGGCGCTGACGGGCGGACCCAGCGGGCTGGCGCCGGAGGTCCGGGCGGCGGGGCTGGTCAGGGCGCTGGCCGACAGCTTCGGCCGGGCCCGGCTGGCGGTCCTGGTGAGGGTGCCGGACGGGCTCGGCGCGGCGGCAGGGGAAGTGCTGGTCGCCGGGTGCGAGTGGCTGGCGCACCGGGGCCGGGCCGGCGTCTGGCTGGCGGGCGCGCCCCTGCACGACGACCGCGTACGGACGATCGCCACCCCGCTCCCCGCGAGCCCGCTCCCGGCGGCTGCGGGTGGCGCCCGGGGGGCCGTCCCGCTTCCCGCGACCGCCGATCGGGCGCCCGCCGTCGCGTATCCGCCGGTGGCGGGCAGGCCGCATCCGGGCAGCGCGAGCGAGCGGGCGCTGGAGGCCGCGTTGTCCGCGCGGGCGTGGGCCGGGGGCCGGGCCTGGAACCAGACGTACCGGACGGGGCCGCTGGCCGTGCCGATCCGGGTGGACCTGCTCTGGGAGCGGGAGCGGTGCGTCGTGGAGATCGACGGTCCCGACCACCGGGCTCCGGCCAAGTTCGCCGCCGACCGGCAGCGGGACGTGCTCCTCCAACTCGATGGTTACGCCGTGCTGCGCTTTCCCGATGCTCAGGTGATGACTGACATGGACACCGTCGTCCGTCAGATCGGCCAGTTTCTGCGGAACCGCCGCAGAGCGGAAGGATGAGATATGCCAGACAAAGGGCTGACCCTGCCCGAGTTCACTGCCCTGCTGGTGCTGGCCGTCGAAGCCCGCGAAATCTCCAACAGCGAGCTCAAGGAGCACTACAGGCTGACCATCGACGGTCAGCGGCGGCTGAAGCTCAACGACCTGAAGCTGGTCGAGAGCCGGCAGCCCAGGCGCGGACGCGCCTTCGTGCACGTGCTCACCGACTCCGGGTGGGCCAGGCTGGCCGAGGACCTGCGGGCCGGGGCGATCCCGCCGCAGACCGGCTCGTCGGGGGCCATCGCGCGGGCCCTGCTGGAATGGCTGCCCCGGTTCATGCGGCGCACCGACCAGCGGCTGTCGGAGATCTTCCAGCCCGAGCCGGACGTCCTGCCCGCCGGTCTGGAGTCGCGCATCCGTGCCGCGTACGCCGAGCTGGCCGCCGCCCCCGGTTCGTGGGTGAGCCTGACCCCGCTCCGGCGGCTGCTTCCCGCCGTGCCGAAGCAGGAGGTGGACGAGACGCTCGTCCAGATGGAACGCCTTCCGGACGTGAACCTGGTCCCGGAGTCGAACCAGAAGACGCTCACGCCCGAGGACCGCGAGGCGGCGGTGATCATAGGCGGGCAGGACAAGCATCTGCTGTGGATCGGCGAGCTGTGAGCCGCGGCGGCATCGCGGACCTGGCCGCGCTGACGTTCAACTACACCGAGGGCGCCGACGACGTGTGGCGCCGCTCCCCCTTCCACGTCGAGGGCCTGCACGGCGCATCGACGAAGATCCTCCTCGACGGGCTGGCCGCGGCCGCCCACCAGCCCGACAGCAGCCCCATCGGCGTGGTCATGCAGGGCCAGCGCGGCACCGGCAAGACCCACCTGCTCGGCTGGCTGCGCGAACGCGCCCAGCGCGAGGGCGGCTACTTCGTCCTGGTCGGCCTGCTGGATGCCAAGGGTTTCTGGGAGAGCATCGTGGTCTCCCTGCTGGACAGCCTCTCCCGGCCCCGCCACGACGGGCAGACGCAGCTCACCGTGCTCCTGGACCGCCTGGCCATCATGGCGGGGCTGTCCCGCATGGCCCGCCGCTCGGTCACCGGCAAGCGCGGCCTCACCAGGGACGAGCTGGACGCCTTCGTCACCGCGTTCCGCCGCGTCGGGGGCCAGGTCGGCCGCGACAGCCAGGACGCCGCGCGCGCCCTGGTCCTGCTGGCCGGCGACGATCCCGCCCTGCAGGACCTCGGGGAGTCGTACCTGTCGTCGGCGCCCGAGGGCGAGCCGGGCGAGCGGGCCCGCTGGGGCATCCGGCAGCTCGGGCGCACGCCGCAGGAGATCGTCAGGGACCTGTCGCGGCTGATGGCGCTCACCGGCCCCACCGTCGTCGCGGTGGACCAGATCGACCCCCTCGTCGCCCAGTCACGGGTCACCACCTCCGGCGGCGCCGAGCACGACCCGGCCGAGCAGCTCATGATCGAGCGCATCGCGGGCGGGCTGATGGCGCTGCGCGAGGTCACCCGCCGGACCCTGACGGTCGTGACCTGCATCCCCGCCACGTGGGCGCTCATCGAGCGGGTGGCGGTCGACACCGTGCGCGACCGCTTCCGCCAGGCGGTCCCGCTCATGACCATCCCCGACGCGGCCACCGCCCGCACCCTGGTCGCCACGCGCTTCGAGGTGCAGTACGGCGAGGCGGGCGTCAAGCCGCCGTACCCGACCTGGCCGGTCCGGCCGGAGGCGTTCGAGCAGGCGCCCGGGTTCACCCCTCGGGAGCTGCTCATCCGGATCGACCGGCACGTGCACGCCTGCGTCATGGACGGCGCGGTCAGGGAGCTGACCGGGTTCGCGGCGGAGTCGGCGCCGCGTCAGCAGCCGCCCGCGCGCCCTGCCGACCTCGCCGACCTCGACGCGCTCGACGCCCGCTTCGCCGAGCTGCTGGAGGCCGCGCAGGCCCCGGTGATCGACCAGGCCGGTGAGGACACCGTGATGCCCGCGCTGCTGGCCGCCGGGCTGCATGCGTGGATCGCCGAGCAGGGTGAGGCCGGCCGGGCCTTCGGCGTGGATCCGCCGCCGAGCGCCAAGCCCCCGTTGCACGCCCGGCTGCGCCGCACGCTCGACGACAGCAGGGAGGACGAGGTCCACTGGGCCTTCCGCGCGGTCAGCGCGACGCACGGGAACGCGGCGCTGAACCGCGTCCGCAAGGCGTGCGTGGCGGCCGGGCTGGACGCGGAGGTGCCCAAGCGGCGGTTGTTCCTGCTGCGCGACACCCCATGGTCGCAAGGGCCCGCGACGCGGGAGACGATCGCGGCGTTCGAGCGGGCCGGTGGCAGGACGCTGCGGGTGAGCCGGCAGGACCTGCTGGTCCTCGCCGCGCTGCGGGCCCTGGTCGCGGAGAGCCCGCCGGACCTGGCCGTCTGGCTCGCCGCGCGGCGGCCGACGTCCAGGATCGGATTCCTCACCGAGGCTCTGGCCGACGCGTGGAGCGTTCCCGCCGGGCCGGCCCCCGAGATTCCCGTCGCGGCGCGGAGCCAGGGCGGCGGCGACCAGGAGGGGGCCCTGACGATCGGGCGGCGGATCGCGGACGGCGAGCCGGTGCGGATCGCGCTGGAGGCGCTGCGCAAGCACACCGCGATCTTCGCCGGTTCCGGCTCGGGCAAGACCGTGCTGATCAGGCGGCTGGTCGAGGAGTGCGCGCTGCGCGGCGTCTCCTCGATCGTGCTGGACCCGAACAACGACCTGGCCAGGCTGGACGAGCCGTGGCCCGAGCCGCCGCGCACGTGGGCGGAGGGCGACGCCCGCCGCGCCGAGGAGTACCTGGCGGCCACCGACGTGACCGTCTGGACGCCGGGACGGACGGGCGGACGCCCGCTGAGCTTCCAGCCGCTGCCCGACCTGGCGAGCCTGGCCGGCGACCCCGACGAGTTCGCCGAGGCGGTCGAGGCCGCGGTCGCGTTCATCGTGCCGCGGGTCAGGCTGGACGCCAACACCGACAAGGCGCTGCGCGGGCAGGCCGTGCTCAGGCGGGCCCTGGCCGCCTACGGAGGCGGCGGCGCGACCAGCCTGAGAGGGTTGGCGGCGTACCTGGCCGACCTGCCGGACGGGGTCAGCGAGCTGGCCAGCGCCCGGCGCATCGCGGCCGACCTGTCCCAGTCGCTGACCGCGGCGATGGACAACGACCCGCTGTTCGGCGGGGCCGGCGAGCCGGTCGATCCGGGGCTGCTGGTGACGCCGCCGCCGGGCAGGCGGGCCCGCGTCTCGGTGATCAGCCTGGCCGGGCTGCCGGGCCTGGAGCAGCGGCAGAGCTTCGTCAGCCGGCTGCAGATGGAGCTGTTCGTCTGGTTCAAGCGGCACCCCGCCCAGGACCGACCGCTGGGCGCGCTGTTCGTCATGGACGAGGCCCAGACGTTCGCCCCCGCGGCGGGCGGCGCGTCGGTCTCCACCCGCAGCACGGTGCTGCTCGCCTCCCAGGCCCGCAAGTACGGCCTGGGCCTGGTCTTCGCCACGCAGGCGCCCAAGGGGCTGCACAACCAGATCCCCGGCAACTGCGCCACGCAGTTCTTCGGCCTGCTGAACGCCCCGATCCAGATCAGCGCGGCCAGGGAGATGGCCCAGTTCAAGGGCGGCGGCGACGTGCCGGACATCTCCCGGCTGGGCGCGGGCGAGTTCTACGTGGCGGGCGAAGGGGGCGGGTTCGCCAAGGCGCGCGTGCCCATGTGCCTGACGCACCACCCGAAGGCGCCGCTCACCACGGAGGAGGTCGTCGCCAGGAGCCGCGGGGGCGCCTGATCGCCACGGTCCCGGCCGCGGAGGGGGCGGCCGGGGCCGTGCCGGCCTGCGTCGGCTGCCTCAGGAGCCCGGGCGGCGGGCCGAGGTGAGCAGGCGGCGGGCCAGGACGGCCAGGTAGAGCGCCCACCCGGCGCCGACGACGGCCAGCGCGGCGACCGGCTGCCAGCCCGGCAGCTCCTCGACGGCCCGGCGGCACACGGCGACCGTCACCGGGATCGTGTAGAGCGCGAAGAAGGCCAGCCCGAGCACCCGCCCCACCACGAGGAACCAGGCGTACACCCGGACGCCGCGCGGCGCCGTACGGGTCCGCCGCGCCCGCAGGTACGCCTGCGCGTCGGCCATGAGGTTCTTGTTGCCGCCGGCGTTGGCGATGGCGTAGTAGACGTCGGTACGCATGAAGAACAGGAACTGCCAGGCGATCTGCGACAGGCAGATGACCACGACCAGCCGCACCACGGGCACCTCGGCGGCGTACAGGACGCAGGTCCCGGCGCAGGCGAGGAACCAGTCCACCCGCATGCCCGCCAGGTGGGCGCGGTAGCGGGCGCGCCTGGGCACGCCCCAGATGCCGGTGATCCTGGTCTGCACGACGAGGAACTGCAGGCGGGTGCCGAGCGACAGCTCGGCCCGCACGCCGAGCGACCGGGCCGCGGCGATGTGGCCGAGCTCGTGCACCAGCACCAGCAGCCACGAGCCCGCGGCGAAGACGACGGTGAAGGTGAGGCTGTCCGACCAGACCAGCGAGGAGAACGACGGCAGCACGCCGGGCCTGGCGACCGCCGCGGCCAGGGCGCACACGGTCAGCGCGGCCAGCACGGCGTGCGCCGGGCGGGAGAACAGCCAGGCCACGTGGCCGGGCCTGATCCGGTCCCACAGGTTGGGCGGGCGCCGGGGCCGGCTGAGCAGCCCGGCCGCGCCGAGCCCGGTCACGAACTCGGCGACGTCGACGTCCAGGCCGCGTTCGGCCAGGACCAGGGCGCGGGCCTCGGCGGCCGTCCTGGTGCCGTCGAGCGCCTCGACCACGGCCGCCGCCACGCCGGGCACGTTGACGAACGTCTCGCCGTTGCCGATCACGTAGTCGTCCGGGCCGTCGGCCACCACGCTGAGGAACGACAGATCGGTCCGCGGCCCGGTCTTCACCCGCACACCTCGCAGCCGTCGCGGCGGTCGAAGTCGTAGGCCGTGGTGGTCAGCGTGAGCAGGTCGAGCCAGAGGCTGCGGCCCTCGACGGCGGGCGCGCCGATGCCGGTCAGGAAGCGGATCACCTCGGCGGCGAGCATGCTCGACACGATCCCGCACAACGGCCCGAACGATGGGATGGCCCGTCCCGGGTTGTCGTTGGCTGGCAGGACGGTGGAGCCGTACCGTGCGGCCAGGGCGGCCTCCTGGCAGGCCAGGCAGCCGGTCTTGCCGGGCACGACCAGCGGGCCGAGCAGGCCGACGTGCTGGTTGAAGCCTCCGGTGACGAACGGCGTGCCGGCCCGTACGCAGGCCTCGTTGACCCAGCGGCGGATGTGCGGCTGCGGGGTGTCGACGGTGTTGACCACGAGGTCGGCGTCGGTGACGACGTCGGCGGGGCCGGTGATGCGCCGCTCGACGCGGGTGACGCGGACGTCCGGGCAGTGCTCGCGCAGCCTGCGGGCGGCCGCGGCCGTCTTGGGCTCGCCGAGGTCGCGGACGGTGTAGAGGTGCTGGCGGTGCAGGTTGCCGATCTCGACGCGGTCGTCGTCGAGCAGGGTCAGGCGGCCGACGCCGGAGGTGGCGAGGTGCAGGGCGACCTGGCCGCCGATCGCGCCGACGCCGAGCACCGCCACGTGCCTGCCGGCGAGGTCGCCGAGCGCGGCCACGGCCCGGTCGGCCGGCTGGAACATGGCCATGAACAGCGCGAACCTGGACAGCCGGGCGTCGGCGGCGAGCGTGACGAGCTCGGCGTCGGTGACCAGGAAGCGGGCCGCGCGCAGCTGTTCGACGGCCGAGTCGATCTCGGCGGGGGTGAGGTCGTCGAGGAGGTCGTACAGGTCGGACTGCTCGACGGGGGTCTCGGCGCACAGGCGCAGCAGGCGGCGCAGGGGTGGTGGCGCCGGGTCGAGGATCTGGCCGGTCGGGGGGAAGTCGCCGAGCCGTACGCGCCCGCGGGCGTCGTCGATGAACAGGGGGAAGACCGGATTCACCTGAATCCTGGGCATGAAGGCGGCTCCCGGGCGAGTGAGGGCCTCCCGCGGGGTCGGGCCGCGTCGCGGGAGGCCCCAAGAGGTCAGCAGCTGTTGCTGTTTCCAGTGGTCTCGACTTCTTCGACCTTCTTGATCTCGATCGTCATGAGCGATCCTTCCGTCGATCTTGATGGGCCGATGAGATCATAAAGTAAAGATCGCCCCTTTTGATAGACCCAAGTACGAAATATCCGCGAAATCGTCTTATATCCGTGCAATAAAGTCGCGGGATCGTTTCCACATAAGCGCCGCCGACTCTTCCGAGTATCCGGGAAGATCAGGATCGGCGAACAAGTGCACATTTCCCGGATAAATGAAGCACTCGAATAACGGCCCGAGCTCCGTACGCAGACTGCGGACGTCGCCGGCGTCCACCCACGGATCGCCCTCCGCATAGTGGAGCTGCACCGGCACCGAGACCGGCCACCCCTCCGCGCTCACCTCGGCCACGGCCGCGCAGCCGTGGTAGAGCAGCAGCCCCTGGGCCAGGGGGTGCGTGGCGGCCAGGAGCTGGGCCCCGAACCCGCCCAGCGAGAACCCGGCGAACACGACCGGCCCGCGCGCCCGCGCGGCGATCTCCCGCCAGCGGCGCGCGAGCTCGTCGAAGCCGATCGCGTCCCGTTTGCGCAGTCCGGATTCGAGGTCGTCGAAGACCTCGCCGTCGTAGTAGTCGGGCGTGCGCACGACGTGCCCGCCCGTGCGAAGCGCCTCCGCGGCCCCCATTACCCCCGGTCGCAGGCCCTGTGCGGAGTGCAACAGGATGATCTCTGCCATGTGCACTGTGTACCATCGCGCGCAGGCCCCACCAAGGGCCCCGTTCGGGCACCCTCCCGTGGCCCGCCGCGCCGGCGTGCGGGGCCCCGGGCGGTGGCCATGTCCGCCCGGGGGGTCGCGCGGGTCAGGAGCAGGTGTAGGCGGACGGCGTCGCGGTGTCGCCGCCCGGCCTGCTGACCTGGAACCCGAAACTGGTGCTCGCGCCGGGCGCGAGCGTGCCGTTGTACCCGGCGTTCCTGGCGGTGACGTTCTGCCCGCTGACGGTGACGGCGGCGTTCCAGGAGCCGGTGATGGCGTGCCCGGCGGGCAGGGTGAAGGTGACCGTCCAGCCGTTGATCTGGGACGTGCGGGTGTTGGTGACTGTCACGGGCTGGATGACGTACCCGCCGCTCCACTGGGTCTGCACGGTGCCGGCGGCGGTGCAGCCGCCGGTGCCGCCTCCGGTGAGGGTGGTGAAGGTGACCGCCGGGGACTCGCCGGACAGGTTGCCCGCGCCGTCGCGCGCCCGCACGTAGACCTGGTACTGGGTGCCCGCGGTCAGGCCGGTCAGGTTGATGCTGTTGCCGGTGGACTGGCCGAGCTGGGTGTCGGTGCCGCCCTGCTCCCGGTAGACGTTGTAGCCGGCCAGGCCGCTGCCGCCGGTGTCGGTGGAGGCCGCCCAGGTGAGGGTGGCCGAGCTCGCGGTGACGTTGCCCGCCGTGGGGGTGCCCGGCGTGCTGGGCGGGGTGGTGTCGGTGCCGGTGCCGCCGGCCAGCGCGTCGTGCACGGCGGTGTACGACGGCTTCTGCTGGTAGCTCTCGTTGTAGATCAGCGCGGCGCCCTGGCCGGGGAAGGTGTCGGGCACCCAGGAGTACTTGTCGGTGAAGCCCCAGATCGTCACACCCTGGCAGGCGGTCACCGCGAGGCAGGCGTTGACGACGTTGCGGTAGTAGGTGGCCTGGGTGGCGTCCTTGGTGGCGTCTCTGGGGGTCTGCATGCGCACGTCCAGCTCGGTGATCCGGACCTGGACGCCGAGGGCGGCGAAGCGCTGCAGGTTCTGCTGGAAGTCGCCGGGGAAGCCGTACTGGATGGCCAGGTGGGACTGGAAGCCGACGCAGTCGATCGGCACGCCCTGCTGGCGCAGCGAGGAGACCAGGTTGTAGATCGCCGTGCTCTTGGCGTTGATCCCCTCGGTGTTGTAGTCGTTGATGCACAGCTTGGCGTCGGGGTCGGCGGCGCGGGCGGCGCGGAAGGCGTCGGCGATGTGTCCCGAGCCGAGCGTGTTGTACCAGAACGACGTGCGCAGGTTGCCGCTGTCGTCGAAGACCTCGTTGACCACGTCCCAGGAGACCACGGCCGGGTTGTCGGCGAAGTGGCCGACGACGTTGGCGATGTGGTTCTGCATGGCCGCGCGCATCGCGGTCACGCTCAGGCCCTGCACCCAGCCCGGCGTCTGGCTGTGCCACACGAGGGTGTGGCCGTGCACCTGCTGGTCGTTCTGGGCGGCGAAGGCGACGATCGCGTCGGCGCCGGAGTAGTTGAACTGGCCCTGGCTGGGCTCGGTGGCGTCCCACTTCATCGCGTTCTCGGCGGTGACCTGGCTGAACTCGGTCGCCGCGATGGTGCGGTAGGAGGTCTCGCCGGCCAGCGGGCCGGTGGCGAGCGCCGTGCCGATGAACTTGCCCTTGGCGGACGCGTGCGTGCGCAGGGGCGCCGAGGCGTCGGCCGCGGTGGCGGGGAGGAGGAATGCTGCGAGAATCCCCAGCAGGGCGAGGACTCTGACGGACAGGGACGAGAGCACGGGCATCTACCTCCGGAGGCAGGCACTCGATTCCGAAACCTTTCGATCCTCGGCGGATCGCATCGCAGACGGTATTGACATGCGGCAGAACGGTCAATGCCGATCGCGCACCGCCGCCATAAGAGCAGTTGGCAGGCGAAAAATATCGGCCTTCTCGTGAAACTTTCACGAACGTCCGCGCCAGGGGTTTTCGCTGCTCTAGCGCGACGTACCTACCGGTCGGTACTGTGAAAGTCCGGAAGAATCGTCTGATGCGGGAGTTCTGCGCATGTCCCTTTCGCACGCCCAGGTCCAAGCCCAGCTCACCGGCCCCGGCCAGCTTTTCGAGACCGAGGAGATCGGCGACACCGGGGTACGCACCTGGAAGCACGCGCCGGCACACTTCCGCGCCCTGCTGGAGACCAGCAGGTTCCACGGCGAGCAGGTCTTCCTGGCCTACGAGGACGAGCACATCACGTTCGAGGAGCACTTCCGCCGCGCCGCCACCCTGGCCGGCCGCCTGGTCGAGGAGTACGGCGTGACCAAGGGCGACCGCGTCGCCATCGCCATGCGCAACTACCCGGAATGGGTGGTCTCGTTCTCGGCCGCGCTGGCCGCCGGAGCCATCGCCGTACCGTTGAACGCCTGGTGGACGGAGGCCGAGCTGGCCTACGGCGTGCGCGACTCGGGGGCCAAGGTGCTGATCGCCGACGGCGAGCGGGCGGTCAGGCTGGCCTCCACGGGCGTGCCGATGATCGTGACCAGGGGCGAGGTGCCCGAGGGCGCGCGCTCGTTCGGCGACGTGCTGGGCGAGGTCACCGCCGACGTGAAGTTGCCCGACGTGGAGCTGTCCCCCGAGGACCCGGCGACGATCTTCTACACCTCCGGTACCACCGGGCGGCCCAAGGGCGCGCTGGGCAGCCACCGCAACCTCGGCCAGTCCCCCATGACGGTGGCCTACGGCCTCGTCCGCTCGGTCACCATGGCCGGCAAGGACGCGGGCGCGGCGGCGAGCGTGCGCCGGGTGACGCTGCTGACCGTGCCGCTGTTCCACGTCACCGGCTGCTTCTCCGGCATGACCACCTCGATGTTCACCGGCGGCGGCGTGGTGCTCATGTACAAGTGGGACCCCGAGCAGGCGCTGCGGTTGATCGAGCGGGAACGCGTCACCACGATGATCGGCGTGCCGACCAACGCCTGGCAGCTCATGTCGCACCCCGACTTCGGCAAGTACGACCTGTCGTCCCTGACCACCCTCGGCTACGGCGGCGCCCCCGCCCCGCCCAAGCTGCTGGAGCGCATCACCACGAACCTGCCCGACCGCGCCCCCTCCAACGGCTACGGCATGACCGAGACGACCGCCCTGGCCATCGGCAACGGCGGCGCCGAGTACCACGCCAGGCCCGACAGCATCGGCATGCCCTCTGCCGTGGTGGACGTGCGCGTGGTGGACCCCATGGGCGCCGAGCTGCCCGCCGGCGAGGTGGGCGAGCTGTGCGTGCGCGGCCCGAACGTGATCATGGGCTACTGGAACCAGCCCGAGGCCACGGCGCAGACGTTCGTGGACGGCTGGCTGCACACCGGCGACCTGGCCAGGATCGACGAGGAGGGCTATGTCTACATCGTGGACCGCGCCAAGGACATGGTGATCAGGGGCGGCGAGAACGTCTACTGCGCCGAGGTCGAGGCCGCCCTGTTCGAGCACCCGGCGGTGGACGACGTGGCGGTGATCGGCGTCCCGCACGACGAGCTGGGCGAGGAGGTCGGCGCGGTGATCCGGCCGGCGCCGGGCCGGTCGGTCACGGCCGAGGAGCTGCGCTCGTTCCTGACGGACCGGATCGCCAAGTTCAAGATCCCGGCACACGTGTGGTTCCGCGAGGGCGAGCTGCCCCGCAACCCCGGCGGCAAGATCCTCAAGACCCACCTGCGCCGCGAGGTCCTCGGCTCCTGACCGTCCCCCGCCGCGACGCCGCACTCCGCCCGCCTCCGGGACGTCGCACACCTCTGAAAACCCCGTCCGGGGCGCCTCCGCAAGGGGGCGCCCCGTTCTTTCTGCCCGAAGAACCCGCAGGTCGGCGGCGGGTTCGCGGACTTCATTACCTGGCGCGTAATCGCGGCCCCTACGCCCCGGCTGACATCGTTCAAGTGTCGCAACCAGCACTTGAAGGAGCCGAGATGACCGCCCTCACCGTCACCGCCGACCGGACCAAGTTCCTGCGCCTCGCGCTTGTCGCGGACGCCGTCGTCACCGGCGGCAACGGGCTGGTCTACCTGGCCCTGGCCGGCCCCGCGAGCGACCTGCTCGGCCCGGGCGCCGGCCTGCTGCGCGAGATCGGGATCTTCCTCCTCGTGTACGGCGCCGCCGTCGGCCTGCTGGCCTCCCGCCCCACGATCAACCGAGCCGCCGTCAAGGCCGTCATCGGCCTGAACATCGCCTGGACCCTGGGCAGCGTGGTCGCAGTCGTGACCGGCGCGCTCGAGTTCAGCACGCTCGGCGCCGTCTGGGCCATCGCCCAGGCCCTGGTCGTGGGGCTGTTCGCCGAGCTGCAGATCACCGGCCTGCGCAAGGCCCGCCGCTGACACCTCTCCTGAGAACCGTTGAAAGAACTCCTGGCAGAAAGTGAGATCATCATGACCGCCGAACTCGTCGAGCGCTACATCGCCGCCTGGAACGAGACCGACGCCGACGCCCGCGCCAAGGCCGTCGCCGAGCTGTGGACCGAGGACGCGACCTACACCGACCCGATGGCCGACGTGGCCGGGCACGCCGGGATCGCCGCCGTGATCGAGGGCGCGCAGGGCATGTTCCCCGGCCTGGTGTTCACGCCGGGCGAGGTGTTCGACGCCCACCACCACATCGCCCGCTTCACCTGGCACCTCGGCCCGGCCGGCGAGGAGCCCCTGGCCGTCGGCTTCGACGTGGTCGAGCTGGCCGAGGACGGCCGGATCCGCAAGGTCCTCGGCTTCCTCGACAAGGTGCCCGCGGCCTGACGCCCCTCCCGCGAAGGCCCCCGGTTCCCCCCGGGGGCCTTCGCCGCTCCTAAATGATTTGCCCTCATCGCGGACGTGGTCCGACAATCAGACTTCGTGCCCGCATCATTCATGCGCCTGCTCCGTCAGCTGTCACCCGACCTGAGCCCGCTGCGCGACTCCCGCGACTACCGCCTGCTGTTCGGCGCCGGCGTCGTCACCATGTTCGGCACGATGATCACCATGGTGGCGCTGCCGTACCAGATGAAGGAACTGACCGGTTCCTACGTCGCGGTCGGGCTGATGAGCCTTGCGGAGTTCGTGCCGATGGTGGTGTGCGGGTTGTGGGGCGGCGCGATCGCCGACGCGCTCGACCGCCGCCGGATCATCGTGCTGAGCGAGCTGGGCCTGCTGGTCACCACCGCCGCCCTCGTGGTCAACGCGATGCTCCCGCACCCGCAGGTCTGGGTCCTGTACGTGATGGGCGCCCTGTCCACCGGCATCGCCTGCCTGCAGCGTCCGAGCCTGGAGGCGGTGATGCAGCAGGTCGTCCGGCACGACCAGCAGGCCGCGGCGGCGGTGCTGAACAGCCTGCGCTGGAACGTCGGCGCGATCGTCGCCCCGGCACTGGGCGGCCTGCTGCTGGTCCACCTCGGCACGCACGTCGCCTACGCCATCGACACGGCGACCTTCGTGCTCTCCCTGGCGCTGCTGTGGCGCATCAGGTCGCTGCCGCCCGTCGAGGACGCCGCGCCGGCCTCGCTCAGGTCACTGGTCGAGGGCGTGCGGTACGCCACCGGCCGCAGCGACCTCATGGGCACGTACCTGGTGGACATCGCGGCCATGGTGTTCGCGATGTCCAACGCGCTGTTCCCGTTCCTGGCCGACGAGCTGGGCTCGCCCGAGTCGCTCGGCCTGCTGTACTCGGCCGCCGCCGTGGGCGCCCTGGCCGCCTCGGTGACCGGCCGCTGGACGGCCCGCGTCCAGCGGCAGGGCCTCGGCGTGATCGTCGCGGCGGCGCTGTGGGGCGTGGCGATGACGCTGACGGCGCTGGCCCCCAGCGTGTGGCTGGTCTTCCTGTGCATCGCGCTCGCCGGCGCGGCCGACATGATCAGCGGCATCTTCCGCACGACGATGTGGAACCAGACCATCCCGCAGGAGCTGCGCGGGCGGCTGGCGGGCATCGAGCTGCTGTCGTACGCCAGCGGCCCGATGCTGGGCAACGCCCGCGCGAGCCTGATGGCCAACTTCGGCGGCACCCGCTTCTCGCTGGGCGCGGGCGGCCTGCTGTGCGTGGGCGCCGTCCTGGGCCTGGCCGCCGCCCTGCCCAGATTCCGCCGCTACGACGCCAGAACCGACGAACACGCGATCACCGAACGCGCCCGCCGCGCCCAGCAGTCGTCCGACCAGCCCACCCCTGCCTGACCGGCCCGCCCCACACGGCCGTCCCACCGGCGGGGGCGGGCCTACTCCGGCTCGCGCCAGCCTTCGTACCGCTCCACCAGCTCATCCACCTTGCCGAGGGCCTGTTCGTCGAGCCCGTCCACGACGACGAGCCACTGGGCGTCCTCGGCGTCGTCCTCACCGGCGAGCGTCTCCCGTACCACCCGCGGCACCCCGAGCCCCGGGAACCACTCCCCCAGCGTCTCGGCGACCTCCTCGGCATCCCCACGCTCGCCGAACACCAGCAACTGCCTCATGCCCCACATTCTCCCGCGAGTTGAACGCGTGTACGTTCGTTCACCGAGCGTGCACGGAATACATTGGTTAGCGTCGGATCATGACTGCCGAAGCGGTGATCTTCAAGATGGAGTCCTCTTCCTCACTCCCCGACTGGGCCTTCCCCCCGCCGCAGGGCTACGTCGCCGAAGACCTCGATCACATTCCGGATTTGCCTGCGCACACAGAGTTGATTGATGGAAGCTTGGCCTTCGTAAGCCCCCAGCGCGACTTCCATCACACAGTGATCTTCCAGCTCCATCTCCAGCTGCGAGAGGCTGCCCCCGAGGGCTACCGTCTTCGCCAGGAGATGAGCGTGAAACTGGGGCCCAAACAACGGCCTGAACCGGATCTCATCGTGCTAGGCCCCAACGCCGTCATTCAGCAAGACGTCACCTACTTCGACGCCAAAGACGTCCTTCTCGCCGTCGAGGTCGTCTCTCCTGATTCGGTGGTCCGCGACAGGAAGCGCAAGCCCACTCTCTACGCCGAGGCAGGCATCCCTCACTTCTGGCGCATCGAGGAAGCCTCGGGCCTGCCGGTGGTCTACGTCTACGAAATCGACCCGGCCACCAACAGCTATGCCAACACCGGCATCCACCACGACCGGCTCAAGCTGACCGCGCCGTTCGACATCGACATCGACCTCACGACGCTCTACACCACATGACAAAGGGGCCGGTACGGCGATCCGTACCGGCCCCCTCTGGTCGACTCAGGCGCTGCGGAGCTGGGCTCCCACGCGGTCGGCCGCCATCGCCACCGCCGCGTCCCTGGCCGCCGTCGTCTCCTCGACCGTCAACGTACGGCCCGCCGCCCGGAACCGCATCGTGTAGGCGAGCGACTTGTTCCCCTCGCCCACCTGCTCACCCGCGTAGACGTCGAACAGCCGCACCGACTCCAGCAGCTCGCCGGCCCCGTCGCGCAACGCCGCCTCCACGTCGGCCACCGGCGTGAAGTCGGGCACGATCAGCGCCACGTCCTGCGTCGCCACCGGGTACGGGGACACCGGCGGCGCCTGCGCCGGACCCGGCATGCCCGACTCCAGCCGCGACAGCTCCAGCTCCATCGCGGCGGTGCGCGGCGGCAGCCCGTACGCCTCGATGACCCGCGGGTGCAGCTCACCGGCGTGCCCCACCAGCGTGTCGCCCACGTAGAGGGCGGCGCACCGGCCCGGGTGCCAGGGCTCGTGCTGGTCGGCGCTGATGGACAGCTCGACCCGCGACTCGGCGGCGATCAGCCGGGCGGCCTGCACGGCGTCGGCCCACGAGGCCTGCCGGCCGGAGCCCCACCAGCCGGACCGCTCGAACTCCCCGGCCAGCACGACCGCGACCCGCAGCGGCTGGTCGGGCAGCGCCGCCTCGATCGAGGCCAGCTCCTCCTCGGTGGGACGGCGCGAGACGCCGAGCACCGGAGCGACGGCGGGGGCGTTCTCCCGGGGCCGGTAGACCGCGCCCGTCTCGAACAGCGCCACGTCGCCGAAGCCGCGCCCGACGTTGCGGACCAGCGTCTTGAGCAGGCCGGGCAGCAGCGTCGTGCGCATCAGCGGCTCGTCCTCCGACAGCGGGTTGGCCAGGCGCATGGCCCGGCGCCGCGCGTCGTCGGCGGGCAGCTGCAGCCGGTCGAAGTCGTCGGCCCCGATGAACGGGTAGCTGAGCACCTCGACGTAGCCGCCCTCGGCCAGCGCCCGGCCGACCCGCCGGCGCAGCCGCTGCGCCTCGGTCAGCCCGGCGCCCGCCGGAGCGCTGGGCAGCACCGACGGCAGCCGGTCGTAGCCTTCGAGCCGGATGACCTCTTCGGCCAGGTCGTTGGGGTCGGTGAGGTCGGGCCGCCACGACGGCGGGGTGACCGTGATCATGTCGGGGCCGGTGACGGCCAGCCTGGCGGCCAGCTCGCCGCCGGTCACGACGCCGGTCGGGTCGACGCCGCCCTCGCGCACCGCCGGGTCGTCACCGTCGGCCACGAGGCAGCCCACCTGCTCCAGGCGGCCGACGACGACCTCCTTGGAGTACGGGACGCCCGCCACAGCCGACGGATGACCGGCCGGGATCGCGATGCGCGCCGGCGTGACGTCGACCTCGGCGTGCGTCACGCCGGGCTGCACGGTCGCGCCGCCCAGCTCGGCCAGCATGCGCACCGCCCGCCACGAGGCGACCAGCGGCAGCTCGCGGTCGACGCCGCGCTCGAACCGCTTGGACGCCTCCGAGACCAGCCCGTGCCGGCGCGACTCGCGCGAGATGCCGGTGGCCGAGAAGTGGGCGGCCTCGATGACGATGTCGGTCGAGCCGTCGGAGATCTCGGTCTCCAGGCCGCCCATCGTGCCCGCCATGGAGATCGGGCCCGACTGGTCGGTGATGAGGATGTCGTCGGGGTCGAGCTCGCGCACGACGTGGTCGAGCGTCTCCAGCCGCTCGCCCGCCCGGGCCCGCCGTACGACGATCTCGCCGGTCAGCTTCGACCGGTCGAAGGCGTGCAGCGGCTGGCCCAGCTCCAGCATCAGGTAGTTGGTGATGTCGACGGCCAGCGACACCGGGCGCATGCCGGACCGGCTCAGCCGCACCCGCATCCACAGCGGGCTCTGGGCGGCCGGGTCGAAGCCGCGCACCTCGCGCAGCACGAACCGGTCGCAGGCCGTCGGGTCGCCGATGGAGGCCGGCCAGGACGGCTCGGTCTCGGCGGGCACCTCGACGTCGGCCGGGTCGCGGAAGGCCACGCCGAACGCGGTGGCCACCTCGCGGGCCACGCCGCGGACGGACAGCGCGTAGCCGATGTCGGGCGTGATCTCCAGCTCGATCACGTCGTCGCGCAGGCCGAGCAGCTCGACCACGTCGGTGCCGATGGGCGTGCCGGCGGGCAGCACCATGATGCCGTTGTGGTCGTCGCCGAGGCCCAGCTCACGCTCGGAGCAGATCATGCCCTCGGACATGCGCCCGTACGTCTTGCGCGCGCCCACCTCGAACCCGCCCGGCAGCACGCCGCCGGGCAGCACGACGGGAACGCGGTCGCCGGCGACGAAGTTCGTGGCGCCGCAGACGATCTCGCGCGGCGTCGCCTCGCCCACCTCGACCTTGCAGTGCCTGATCGGCTTCTTGAAGCCGGTGAGCTCCTCGATCTCCAGCACCTCGCCGACGACGACGTTCTTGACGTCGTGGCCGTAGGAGGTGATGGCCTCGAGCTTGAGCCCGGCCATGGTGAGCCTGTCGGCCACCTCGTGCGCGGTGGCCGCCGGGAGGTCGACGTACTCCCGCAGCCAGGAGAGCGGGACCTTCATCAGATCTCCATTCCGAACGGGAGCGTGAAGCGCACGTCCCCCTCGATCATGTCTCGCATGTCTTCGGCGTTGTGGCGGAACATCAGCGTGCGCTCGATCCCCATGCCGAACGCGAACCCGGAGTAGCGCGAGGGGTCGACGCCGCAGGCGATGAGCACCCGCGGGTTGACCATGCCGCAGCCGCCCCACTCGATCCAGCCCTCGGACTTGCAGGTGCGGCACGGCGGGTTGCCGGGGATCGCCGAGGCGCCGCGGCAGACGAAGCACTTCAGGTCCATCTCGGCGGACGGCTCGGTGAAGGGGAAGTAGTTCGGCCGGAACCGGGTGGTGATGCCCTCGCCGAACATGACCTCGGCGAACCTGTCGAGCGTGCCCTTGAGATGGGCCATGGTCAGGCCCTCGTCGACGGCCAGCCCCTCGGTCTGGTGGAAGACCGGGGTGTGCGTGGCGTCGAGCTCGTCGGTGCGGAACGTCTTGCCCGGCGAGATCACGTAGACCGGCAGCTCGCGCTGGAGCAGCGCGCGGATCTGCACCGGCGAGGTCTGGGTGCGCAGCACCATGCCCGACTCGGTGGAGTCCACGAAGAACGTGTCGTGCTCGGAGCGGGCGGGGTGGTCGGTGGCGATGTTGAGCGCGTCGAAGTTGAACCACTCGCCTTCGAGCTCGGGGCCCTCGGCGACCTCGTAGCCCATGGCGACGAACGCGTCGGCGATGCGCTCCTGCAACGTGGTCAGCGGGTGGCGGGCGCCGCGCGGCCGCCGGTCCCAGGGCAGGGTGACGTCGACGGTCTCCTCGACGAGCACCCGGGCGTCGCGCTCGGCCTCCAGCTCGGCCTGGCGGGCGGCCAGCGCCTCGTTGATCGCTCTGCGGGCGCCGCCGACGCGCTTGCCGGCCTCGGCGCGGGCGGCCGGCGGCAGGGCGCCGATCTCGCGGTTGGCCAGGGCGATGGGCGAGCGGTCGCCCGCGTGCGCCAGCCTGGCCTGCTTGAGTGCGTCGAGGCTGTCGGCCGCCTTGATCGCCGTGAGGGCGTCGGCCTCCATGCGGGACAGCTCGTCGGCGTGCAACGGCGTCACCTCGACGGGGTCGTAGTCAGACAAGAGTGAGCTCCGTATCCAGGGCTTGAGCGGAAATGAGTCTAGTGGGGCCCGCCCACCGGACCGACTTCGACGGGCGCCAAGCCGCTCGGGGCTTCAGACCGTGGCGAAGTCGGGTGTGCCGGTGGGCACGGTAAATCGGAACTCCGCGCCGCCCTCGGGCGCGCGCTGCACGGTGATCGTGCCACCGTGCGCCTCGACCAGGCCCTTCACGATGAACAGGCCGAGCCCGGTGCCGCCGCGCCTGCGGCTGTTGCCGCCCCGCCAGAACTGCCGGAAGACGCGCGGAGCCAGCTCGGGCTCGATGCCCTCGCCCTCGTCGCGCACCGACACGGCCACTCCCCATCCGACGGACTCGATCTCGATCGTCACGGTGCCACGCCCGTGGCGCACCGCGTTCTCCACCAGATTACCCAGAATCTGGTCGATCTTGTCCTGGTCGAGCCACATCTCCGGCAGGCGGTCGCCGACGATCAGGCGGTAGCGGTCTTCCGAGTCGCCCGCCGCGACCCGGCCGGCGACCAGCCGGTGCGCCCTGGCCGGCAGGTCGACGACCTGGCGGCGCACCTCCAGCCGCCCGGACTCGATGCGCGAGACGTCGAGCAGCTCGGTGATGAGCCGGGTGACGCGGTCGGCGTCGTTGTTGACGGTCTCCAGCATGACGCGCTTCTGCTCGTCGGTGAAGCGCGTCCACTTGGCCAGCAGGGTGGCGGTGAAGCCCTTGACGCTGGTCAGCGGCGAGCGCAGCTCGTGGGCCACGGTGGAGACCAGGTCGGCGCGGCTGCGCTCCAGGCGGGCGCGGGCGCCGCCGTCGCGCAGGGTGATCGTCACCCGCTCGACCTCGCCACCGCGCTCGGGCTCGCGCACCAGCCGGGCCGCGACGTAGAGCTCCTGGCCGCCCGGCAGGTGCAGCGGCCGCTCGGGGACCCTGGTCCTGGTACGCAGCCCGCCCTCGGGATCGAGCGCCTTCCACCACTCGCGCCCGTCGTGGTCGCGGAAGGGGAAGACCTCGTTCATCTCCCGGCCCACGGCGCGCTCCATGGCGACCCGGGTGAGCCGGGCGGCGGCCCGGTTGACGGCCAGCACGCACCCATATCGGTCGGTCACGATAAGGCCGTCGGGGAGGTCGTCGATGGAGATCGTGCACGCGGCGGCCACGACTCGCCCGTCGGTTTCTGCGCCGTGCACGACCTCGCCTCCTCCGCCTACAACGCCGACAATAGCGGGTTTCCGGCCGCCTAGGGCACTCGCTGAGCCCTGGCGGAGGAGTAAAGGCACACGGCCGCTGCGGTGGCCAGGTTGAGACTTTCAGCCTGTCCGTAGATGGGCACTCTGACCACATCGTCCGCCTCGGCGCGTATCTCCTCCGGCAGTCCCCATGCCTCGTTCCCGAAGATCCACACAGTCGGTCCGGAAAGATCCACGTCGTCGAGCGTGTGCTTGCCCGCGCCGTCGGCCGCCAGCACGCGCATGCCCCGCTCCCTCAGTTGACGCACGGCGGCGGCGACCGGTGCACCGATGACGACCGGCAGATGAAACAAACTGCCCGCGCTGGCGCGTACGCACTTGCCGTTGTAGGGGTCGACGGAGGCGTCGGTGAAGATCACCGCGTCCGCCCCGGCGGCGTCGGCCGCCCGCATGACGGTGCCGGCGTTGCCCGGATCGCGTACGTGCGCCAGCATCGCGACCAGCTTCGGCTCCCCGGCCAGCGCCTCCTCCAGCGGCACGTGCACGAGCCGGCACACCGCCAGCAGCCCCTGCGGGGTCACGGTCTGGGACAGCTCCGACATGACCTCGCCGCTGGCCCGGTGGACGGGCACCCCCTGCAGCGTGGCCTGGGTGATGAGCTCGGCGTGCCGCAGCTCGGCCTCGGCCGTGGTGAACAGCTCCAGCGTCACCCCGTCGAGTTTGAGCGCCTCGCGCACCGCCTGCGGCCCCTCGGCCAGGAACCTGCGGTCCTGCTCCCGGAAGGCGCGCTTGGTGAGCCTGCGTGCGGCCTTCACCCTCGGCGACTTCACGTTGGTCAGCTCGGACCCGGCCATGCTCTCCCCCTGATCGTGCGTGGATACAGCAAAAGGGCCCACCGTGACGGTGGGCCCTCTGTGTCTGAAGGCGACCTCAGCTCGCGGTGGCCGGAGCGTTCACGTTCGCCGGGAGCGCCTTCTTGGCGGCCTCGACGAGCGTGGCGAAGGTCGGGCCGTCGTTGACCGCGAGGTCAGCGAGGATCTTGCGGTCGACCTCGATGTTGGCCAGACGCAGGCCCTGGATCAGGCGGTTGTAGGTGATGCCGTTGGCGCGGGCAGCGGCGTTGATCCGCTGGATCCACAGACGGCGGAACGCACCCTTACGGTCCTTGCGGTCCCGGTAGGCGTACGTCATCGAGTGGAGCATCTGCTCCTTGGCCTTGCGGTACAGCCGCGACCGCTGGCCACGGTAACCGCTCGCCCTGTCGAGGACGACCTTGCGCTTCTTCTTGGCGTTGAGCGCCCGCTTCACGCGTGCCATGTTTCTTCTCCCCGGGGGTTCGCGCTACTTGGCGAGCAGCTTCTTGATCTTCTTGGTGTCTGCCGGCGAAACGACGACTTCACCCTTGAGACGACGCGTCAGCGTGGACGACTTCCACTCGTTGTAGTGCGCGCGGCTGGCGCGGCGGCGCTTGAGCTTGCCGGTGCCGGTGAGCCGGAACCGCTTCTTCGCACCGCTGTGCGTCTTCATCTTCGGCATGTCGCCGTCTCTCCTCAATTCGGTCGTGCCGGTGGCCGGGCCGGTGCTGGCCGGCCCGGTCGCGGCTTGTTCGTCTGCCGGTGGCTGCCGGGGCGCGTGGTGTAAGGCTAACCCCAGCCGCAGGTCACGCTTCCTGTACGGAAGGTTCCGCTTCCGGTACGGAAGACTCCTCTTCCGACGCGGAAGGCTCCTCGCCACGCTGCGCCTTGGCGGCAGCCTTTTCGGCCTTGGCCTCGGCCTTCTTCTTGTGCGGACCGATCACCATGATCATGTTACGGCCGTCCTGCTTGGGCTGGGACTCCACGAACCCGAGCTCCTGGACGTCCTCGGCCAGCCGCTGCAGCAGCCGGAAGCCGAGCTCCGGCCGGGACTGCTCACGCCCGCGGAACATGATCGTGACTTTGACCTTGTCCCCCGCCTTGAGGAACCGCACCACGTGACCCTTCTTGGTCTCGTAGTCGTGCGGGTCGATCTTCGGCCGGAGCTTGATCTCCTTGATGATCGTGTGCGCCTGATTCTTGCGCGCCTCGCGCGCCTTCATCGCGGACTCGTACTTGAACTTGCCGTAGTCCATGAGCTTGCACACGGGCGGTCGAGCCGTGGCCGCGACCTCGACGAGGTCGAGGTCGGCCTCCTGGGCGAGCTTCAGCGCGTCGTGAATGCTGACGATGCCGACCTGCTCGCCGTTCGGGCCCACGAGGCGAACCTCGGGAACTCGGATACGCTCGTTGATGCGGGGCTCAGTGCTGATGGGGCCTCCTAGGTTTGCGATCCCTACGTGCTCGTCGTGGCGGGGGCCTTCCGCGCCGAAGACGCGAAAAACCCCGCACGTCGCGCATGCGGGGCCACTGAGCTCTGTGGCTTCGTGGCCTCGAGCTCCCCGGAGAGTCCGGCGTGATCCTGGACCCGGCCACCTTTCGGCGACTCGGGTGGGAGGGAGACCTCCGCTTGCGCGTCCAGCAAGGCATGCCGGACCGATCAGAGAGCTACATTACCACAACCACGCACGCGCCTCGAATCATCCCGACGGCGCGGGCAATCGCCGGGTAGATCACTGCGGACGGGCCGCGGACCGCCGGGCGATCTCGGCCTCGCCCGCCGCGCGCATGGCCTCGACCGGCACGTCCACGCGGCCGGTCATCAGCTCCACCTGGCGCGCCGCCTGGTGGAGGAGCATCGCGAAGCCGCCGACCACCGTGCCGCCCGCGTCGCGGACCGCCATGGCCGCCTTGGTGGGCCAGGGGGCGTAGACCACGTCGAACAGCGCCGGCACGCGGGCCAGCCGCCCGGCGAAGGCATCGGCGGCCCCCGCGGGCAGCGTGGAGACCACCAGGTCCACCCCCGTGTACGCGTCGAGCTTGTCCAACGTCTCCACCGCCAGCGCCACGCCCAGCCGTTCGGCCACCTCGGCGGTCTCCCCCGCCCTGGCCGGGTCGCGGACCAGCAGCGTGGCCGCGAACAGCCCCAGGTTGCGCAGGGCCGCCAGCGCGGAGGCGGCCGTGGCGCCGCCGCCCAGGACGGTCGCCGACCGCGGCGCGGGCACACCCGCCTCGGCCAGCGCCTGCTCGATGCCGTGGACGTCGGTGTTGTGGCCGTGGCGCAGGCCGTCGGCGAAGACCACGGTGTTGGCCCCGCCCACCTCGACGGCCAGATCGGAGACGGTGTCGAGGAGCGGCAGCACGGCGCGCTTGAGCGGCATCGTCAGCGACAGCCCCGCCCACGCGCGCTCGCCGTCGCCCTCTTCACCACCGCCCTGCTCACCGCCGCGCTGTCCGCGCACGGGGGTCAGCCCGGCGAGCAGGCCGGGCAGCCGCGCCTCGTCGCACTCGATCGCCTCGTAGCTCCACCCGTCGAGCCCCATCGCCGCGTAGGCGGCCCTGTGCAGGTGGGGCGAGAGCGAATGCCCGATCGGCGAGCCCATGACCGCAGCCCGCATCGACACTCCTTCCGGAAACACGGTCCCTACTCCTACCACGCCGCAGGGGGCCGCCGGTCGTCGGACGGCCCCCTGGCGGCGGAGGTCAGCCGCCGTTCCGCTTGTACTCGGCCAGCAGCGCCTGGCGTTCGGCCTCGGTGGTGGCGAACTTGGTGACGCTGCTGTTGGGGTCGGTGGCGACGAAGTAGAGCCAGTCGCCCTTGGCCGGGTTGAGCGCCGCCTCGATGGCGTGCTGGCCGGGGTTCGAGATCGGGCCCGGCGGCAGGCCGAGGTACATGTACGTGTTGTACCGGCTCTTGGTCTTCGTCTCGGCGATGGTGGCGGCGGTGCGGTACTTGTTGAGTGCGTACATGACCGTGCTGTCCATCTCCAGCTTCATCTCCGGGTCGCGGTCGAGCCGGTTGTAGATGACCCGGGAGATCTTGGGCATGTCCTCGAACCGGCCGGCCTCGGCCTGGATGATGCTGGCGATGACCACGATGTCCTGCGGCTTGCGGCCCAGGGCCTTGGCGCCGCCTTCGAGGTCGACCTCCTCGGCCGTCTGGTTGAACCGCTTGACCATCGCGCCCAGGATCTGGGACGGGGTGACGTTGGGCGGGAAGTCGTAGGTGGCCGGGAAGGCGTAGCCCTCCAGCTTGCCCTTGGCGTACGACGGCAGGTCGAGGTCGGCGGTGTCCTTGGCCGCGGCCGCGAACCCCTTGGCCGGCTTGCCCGTCGCCTTGGCCAGCGTGGACAGCGTGTCGGACAGGCGCAGGCCCTCCTTGACCGCCACCTTGGCCAGCAGCTTGTTCTCGGGGCTCAGCATCGCCACCGCGCCGGCCGCCGACATCTTCTTGCGCATCTTGTACTGGCCGGGCTGGAGCGACCCGCTCTTGCCGGCGTTGCCGATGGCGGTGCTGAACGCCCTGGCACTGGCCACGACGCCGAGGCGCACCAGTTCCTCGGCCACCTCCGACGCGCTCTGGCCGTCCTTGATCTCGACGATCACCTCGCCGGTGCCCTGACCGGTGTAGTCGTCGGGCACGAGGGCGTCGCTGACCCACAGGTAGCCGTAGTAGCCGCCGCCGCCGATGATGCCCGCCAGCACGACGAAGGCGAGCAACGGCGCGACGAAGCCGCCCCGGTTACGGCGTCGGCGCCGCCGGCGGCTGCCGCCGCGCTTGCCGGAGCCACGGGTACGGCGCCGGGACCGACCCTCGTCGTCCTCGGTGCCGAGCAGGGAGTTCAGATCGAGATCGCTCATAGATGCGCTGGCCAATCTCCCGGTACGGCCCGTTCGGCGTCAAGCGGTTGTGCCGAACCGGCGGAGCTCACCGGGCGAAACGGGGGGATCCGCCGGGCATGCTCCCACGACCAGCGGAGATCACTCTGGGTAGCCATGCTAGGGGATGGGAAGAGGGCGCATGACCCGGTATGGGGCTTTTGCGCGGGCACAGGGGGGGTCCCGCCGAACATCAGTCCGTCCCGAGGTTCTTGTTCAACTCTTCCCGGTATCTCACGAACTCGCTCTCTTTGTTGGTGAATTTGGTGATTCTATGCGCCGGATCCGTCGTCACAAACCAGTGCCAATCACCCGCGGCTGGGTTCAGCGCCGCCAGCAGCGCCTTCTCACCAGGATTGGCGATGGGCCCCGGCGGCAGTCCGCGGCGGTGGTAGGTGTTGTAGGGCGAGTTCACCTTGGTGTCGCTCTCCGTGACCTTCAGTGACCGACGGTTCTGCGCGTAGAGCACCGTGGTGTCCAGCTCCAGCGGCGTATTGCTCCTGAGTCTGTTGTAGATCACTCTGGCGATCTTGGGGTAATCGGCGTCGGTGCCGCCCTCCGCCTGCACGAGGCTGGCGACCGTGAGCGCCTCCAGCGGCGTCAGGCCGAGCCGGCGGGCCCCCTCCGCCAGGTGGATCTGCCGGGCGGCCACGCCCCACCGCTCCACCATGGCGGCCAGCACGTCCACCGCCTTGTCGCCTGGCTCGACGTCGTAGGTGGCCGGGAACAGGAAACCCTCGATCCCGGGCGCGTACGAGGGCAGCCCGAGCAGGCTCTTGTCCACGCTCTGCAGCTCCTTCAGCGGCAGCGCGGCCAGCTGCGCGACGCGCCGCAGCACCTCGCCCGCGCGCAGCCCCTCCGGCACCGCCACCCGCCTGACCAGCCGGGAGGCGGGCGCGAGCAGCAGGTCGAGCGCCGCGCCGGCGGCCATGCCCTTGCGCAGCCGGTAGTGGCCGGGACGCAACCGGTTGGCCACGGCCCGCTCCTGGGCCGCGTTCACGAACGAACGTGAGCTGGCCACCACGCCGGCGTCGGCCAGCGCCGTGCCGATGTCCTCGGCGTTCGCCCCTGGCGGGATGCGGACGGTGACCGTCCCGCTGCCCACGCCCTCGAAGTCCTCGGGGCTCAGGTACGGCCTGACCACCATGAGCACGCCCGCGCCCGCCGCGACCAGGGCGGCGACCAGCGCGGCGGAGATCAGCCCCGCCTTGCCCAGGGCCCGGCCACGGCGCGACGACCGGCTGCTCCCGGCAGACTCCTCGGCCATCGGGTGCGATCTGCCATCGGCGGAACCCTCGCCCACCGGATGCGGCGTGCTCCCGGCAGGGTCCTCACCTGCCATCCGCGGGCCGCTCCCAGCAGGGTCCTCACCCACCGGCCATGGGCTGCTCCCAGCGGGGTTCTCACCCACCGGCCATGGGCTGCTTCCGGCAGGGTTCTCACCCACCGGCCGCGGGCTGCTCCCGGCAGGGTCCTCGCCCACCGGCCACTGGCTGCTCCCGGCGTGCTCCTCGGCCGCCGGAAGCGGCAGTGTCTCCTGCTCGGAGTCCGTCCGCCGGAACGGGATGACCTCGTCGCCGTCGTCGTCGGGGGTGGTGTTCACGCGGCCACCTCGCCGGTCGTACGCCCGGCGGGCGGCATCGGAGCCTGCGCACGGGCCATGCCCTTGTGGCGGGCCCCGTCGCGGGCCTCGCGGTGCCGCCCGGTCATGAGGCAGGTCCGTCGGCCGCCGCGGGGGGCGGTTCGACGGGCCTGCCTGGTGGTCTGTCTGTGGCGCGTTCGGAGTCGAGGGCGTCCTGGAGAAGGACGACGGCGGCCGCCTGGTCGACGACCCCGCGCTGCTTCTTGGCGCTGACGCCGCTGGCCCGCAGCCCGTGCTGGGCCGCGACCGTGGTGAGCCGTTCGTCGAACAGCCGCACGGGCGTGGGAGCCAGCCGGCCGGCCAGCTCGGCGGCGAACGCGCGGGCCAGCCCGGCCGCCTGCCCCTCACGCCCGGACAGCGACGTGGGCAACCCCACGATCACCTCGATCGCCTCGTGCTCGGCGACGATCTCGGCGAGGCGGTCGAGGTCGCCCTTGCCCCGGCGCACGGTCTCGACCGGCGTGGCCAGCGTCCCGCTGGGATCGCTGCGCGCCACGCCGATGCGTACGGAACCGACGTCGACGCCGATCCGCGAACCGAACCTCATGTCATCCGATCTGCTCGCCGATGGCCTGTTCGACCAGGCCGAGCGCGTCGCCGATCGCCTCGGGCCGCGTACCGCCGCCCTGCGCGACATCGTCCTTGCCGCCACCGCCACCCCCAAGAGCCTTGGCGGCGACGCCGACCAGCCTTCCGGCCTTGAGCCCCCGCTCGCGCCCCGCCTCGTTGACCGCGGCGACCACCACGGGCCGGTCGGAGGGGGCGCCGGCGATCACCACGACCGCCGGCCGGTCGGCCGGGAATCTGCCACGCACATCAAGCGCGAGCTTACGCAGGTCGTCGGCGCCGGTGCCATCAGGCGCGCGGTGTGTCACCACGGAGACTCCGTGCAGGTCACGGGCCTGGGACGCCAGCTCGCCGGCCACCTGGAGCACCTGCGCCGAGCGGACCTTCTCCAGCTCCTTCTCGGCGGTGCGCAGGCGGGTGACGATGCCCTCGATGCGCTCGGGCAGCTCCTCGCGGCGCGCCTTGAGCTGCTCGGACAGCTGGGCCACCAGCACGCTCTCGCGGGCCAGGAAGCGGAAGGCGTCGATGCCGACCAGCGCCTCGACGCGACGCACGCCCGCGCCGACCGACTGCTCGCCCAGCACCTTGACCAGGCCGAGCTGCCCGGAGCTGTGGACGTGGGTGCCGCCGCACAGCTCGCGCGAGTAGTCGCCGATCTCGACCACGCGGACCTCGTCGCCGTACTTCTCGCCGAACATCGCCAGCGCGCCCATCGCCCTGGCCTCGGCCTGGGAGGTGTAGAACGCGTTGACCTTGAGGTCGTTGATCAGCACCGCGTTGACCTCGTCCTCGACGTCGCGCAGCACGCTGGCCGGGACGGCGCCCGCCGCGGTGAAGTCGAAGCGGAAGCGGCCCGGGGAGTTCTCCGAGCCCGCCTGCGCGGCCGTCTCGCCCAGCGCGTTCTTGAAGCCGCGGTGGACCAGGTGGGTGGCGCTGTGGCTGCGCGAGATCGCCCGGCGGCGCTCGACGTCGATCTCGGCCTGCGCCTCGTCGCCGGCCTTCAGCTCACCGCTGCGGACCTTGCCGCGGTGGACGATCAGGCCCTTGAGCGGCGACTGCACGTCGATGATCTCGACCTCGGCGCCCGCCGTGCGGATGACGCCCTGGTCGGCGAGCTGGCCGCCGCCCTCGGCGTAGAACGGGGTGCGGCCGAGCACGATCTCGACGGTCGTGCCCGCGCCGGCCGCCGGCACGCTGACGCCGTCGACCAGGATGCCGACGACGGAGGTCTCGGCCTCGGTCTCGTCGTAGCCCAGGAAGTCGATCTTGCCGGCCTTCTCCAGCAGGTGGCCGAAGACGGAGATGTCGGCGTTGCCGGTCTTCTTGGCCGCCGCGTCGGCCTTGGCGTTCTGCCGCTGCTCCTTCATGAGGCGGCGGAAGCCCTCTTCGTCGACCTTGAGCCCCTGCTCGGCCGCCATCTCCAGGGTCAGGTCGATCGGGAAGCCGTAGGTGTCGTGCAGCTTGAACGCCTGGTCGCCCGAGAGCGTCGTGCCCGACTTGCGCTTGGTCTCCTCGACGGCCACGTCGAAGATCGCGGTGCCGGTGCGGAGGGTGCCGAGGAAGGACGCCTCCTCCGCGTCGATGATCCCGTGGATCTGCGGCGCGTCGACCTTGAGCTCGGGGTACTGCTCGCCCATCACGTTGATCGCGACGTCGGTCAGCTCGTGCATGTAGCGCTCGTCGCCGGAGCCGAGCAGGCGCAGGTTGCGCACCGAGCGGCGCAGGATGCGGCGCAGCACGTAGCCGCGGCCCTCGTTGCCGGGCATGACGCCGTCGGCGACCAGCATGGTGCCGGTGCGCACGTGGTCGGCGATCACGCGCAGACTCACGTCGGCGCGGTGGTCGCGGCCGTAGCGGGTCTTGGTGAGCTCGGCCGCCTTGTCGAGGATCTTGTAGGTGGTGTCGATCTCGTAGAGGTTGTCGACGCCCTGCAGGATCGTCGCCATGCGCTCGAGGCCCATGCCGGTGTCGATGTTCTTGGCCGGCAACTCGCCGGAGATGTCGAAGTCGACCTTGGTACGGACCTGGCTGAGCTGGTACTGCATGAAGACGAGGTTCCAGACCTCGAGGTAGCGGTCCTCGTCGGCGACGGGGCCGCCCTCCTTGCCGTACTCGGGGCCGCGGTCGTAGTAGATCTCCGAGCAGGGGCCGCCGGGGCCGGGCACGCCCATGTGCCAGTAGTTGTCCTCCAGGCCGCGGCGCTGGATGCGGCTCTCGGGCACGCCGACCTTGTTGCGCCAGATGTCGTAGGCCTCGTCGTCCTCAAGGTAGACGGTGGCCCACAGCCGCTCCTCGGGGAAGCCGAAGCCGCCGTCGGACTCGGACCTGGTGAGCAGCTCCCACGCGAACGGGATCACTTCGGACTTGAAGTAGTCGCCGAAGGAGAAGTTGCCGAGCATCTGGAAGAAGGTGGCGTGCCGGGTGGTCTTGCCGACCTCTTCGATGTCGGGCGTGCGCACACACTTCTGCGCGGTGGCCAGCCGTGACGCCGGAGGCTTGCGCTGCCCCAGGAAGTACGGCTTGAACGGCACCATACCGGCAGGAACCAGGAGTAGCGTGGGGTCCTCAGCGATCAGGCTGGCCGAGGGCACGACCTTGTGCCCACGCTCCTCGAAGAAGCGCAGGAAGCGGCGGGCTATCTCTGCCGACTCCATTGTGGCCATCCTTTGCTGGTAGTCAGTTGTCGATTTCAGCGTTGTCGAGCCCGAAGCGCGCCCGCAACTGAGTTTCGCGCTCGGCGGCCTCGCCGAGCGCGTCAGAGGTAAAGTCTCTCACCCGCGCGAGCATCCCCGCCGCGCCGTCGGCGGTGCGCCGCACGACGTGGGTCGGGTGCAGCGCCTGCAGCCTGCGCATCACCCAGAAGGCGAGGAACGCGCCGAGCGAGAGGTAGAACAGCCGTCTGATCACCGGGACCGCCTCACCCGGGCGGGCCTGCGGGCCTCGATGGCGCGCCGCACGCCGTAGCCGAGCGACGACACCTTGATCAACGGGCCCGTGAAGATGGTCTGCGTCACCGCGCTGAGCTTGGCGGCGTGCGCGCTGACCTGCTTGACGTCCTGGGCGATGGCCTCGACGGCGACGAGTTGCCTGTTGGTCTCGTTGACCGTGACGCTCACGTCGTCGAGCAGCGGCACCAGGCGGTTGTTCAGGTCGGAGACCGCCTTGGTGGTCTCGGTGAGCAGCCTGGCGAGCTTGACGAGCACCATGGCGAGAACGCAGACCAGGACAATCCAGCCCGTGGCCGCGATCAGGCCGGCGACCTCTCCAGCGGTAAGCATCCGCTCATCTCCCTCGTACGCTGGGCCGGAACGGCAAGAACCCTATCGCGTCCCGGCGACAACGTTAGTGAGGAAAACGGGCCGGATCCGGCGGCGAGGCCACCTGCGGACACTTCGTTGACCGATCACATGCCGCTCCGACCAGGCATTCCACCGCCCGGCCCGCCTCCTGTCACGCCTCGGGGACGCGGGCGAAGGCGCGTACGGGAACCCGCCCGACGCCCTCCAGGAACGGCGGCGCGGCCGTGAACAGGGCGCCGGTGGGCGGCAGCCGGTCGAGCCCGGCCAGCCGCTCCACGACCGGCACGCCCCCCGCCAGCAGCACGGCGAGAGCCGCCGAACCACCGACCGCGTCGGCGTCGGTGCCGACCAGGGACGCGCCCTGCCCGGCCAGCCACGCGGCGGCCTCAGGGGTGAGACTCCGCCCGTCACGCGCGCCGGTGTGCAGCAGCACCGCCCTGCCGCGCACGTCGAAGGCGGCCAGCGCCCCCACGCCGACCTCCCGCGCCTCCGCTCCCGCCACGCGCACCACCACGGCGGGCAGCTCGGCGGTGCGGGCCAGGGGCAGGCCGGTCAGGTCGCCGCCGGGCGCCACCAGGTACGTGCCGCCGTCGGCGGGCGGGCGGGCCAGCTCGACCAGCGCTCCCCCGGCCGCCGGCGCGGCCTGCGCGGCACGGTCGGAAGGCCCTCCCCTGGTGCCCTTGTGCGGCTCGGCGAAGATCTCGACGTTGTCGAGCTCGACGCCGTCGGTCATCAGCAGGCCGAGCGAGGCCACGAACAGCGCGGCGATCTCGTCCTCGGTGGCGTCGGGACCGGGCAGGTCGACGCGGAAGCCGTGGACGGCGAGGTCGCCGCCGTTGCCGAAGGTGATGCGGGCGTCGAAGCTCGCGCGATGGTCGGTCATGATGGCGATCAATCTAGCGTGCGGGCAGGGCTCAGGAACCGCGCAGGAAGTCGCGGATCCGGGCCCAGCGGTCGGCCACCGGAGCCTCGGCGCCGTGCCTGGTGGGCTCGTAGTAGCGGCGGTCGCGCACCTGCTCGGGCGCGTAGTCCTGGCGCACCAGGCCGTGGTCGAAGTCGTGGGGGTACTTGTACCCGTCGCCGTGGCCGAGCTTGGCCGCGCCCGGGTAGTGGGCGTCGCGCAGGTGGCCGGGGACCTGGCCGATCAGCCCCTTGCGGACGTCGCCGACCGCCGCGCCGATGGCCTTGACGACCGCGTTGGACTTGGGCGCCATCGCGCAGTGGATGACGGCGTGGGCCAGGTTGATCTGCCCCTCGGGCAGCCCGATGAGCTGCACGGCCTGGGCCACGGCCACCGCCGTCTGCAGGCAGGTGGGGTCGGCCATGCCGACGTCCTCGGAGGCGAAGATGACGATGCGGCGGGCGATGAAGCGCGGGTCCTCGCCGGCCTCGATCATGCGGGCGAGGTAGTGGAGCGCGGCGTCGGCGTCGGAGCCGCGCATCGACTTGATGAACGCGCTGATCACGTCGTAGTGCTGGTCGCCCTGGCGGTCGTAGCGCACGGCCGCCTTGTCGGCGGCCTTCTCCACCACCTCGGCGGTGATGTCGTCGGCCAGCAGGGCGGCGGCCTCCAGGTAGGTCAGCGACCTGCGCGCGTCGCCGCCGGCCAGGCGCACCAGGTGGTCGAGGGCCTCGGGCGCGAGCCGGGGCCGCCCGCCCAGGCCGCGCGGCTCGGCCACCGCGCGCTCCAGGACCGCGCGCACGTCGTCGTCGGACAGCGACTCCAGCGTGAGCAGCAGCGAGCGCGACAACAGCGGCGAGATGACCGAGAAGGACGGATTTTCAGTGGTGGCGCCGATGAAGGTGACCCAGCGGTTCTCCACCGCCGGCAGCAGCGCGTCCTGCTGGGCCTTGTTGAAGCGGTGGACCTCGTCGACGAACAGCACGGTCTGCCGGCCGCTCATGCCCAGCTCGCGGCGGGCGTTGTCGATGGCGGCGCGGACGTCCTTGATGCCGGCCGAGACGGCGGAGATCTCGACGAAGCGGCGCTTGGTGACGTTGGAGACGACGTAGGCCAGGGTCGTCTTGCCGGTGCCGGGCGGGCCCCACAGGAACAGCGACATGGGGGCCTCGCTCTCGACCAGCCGCCGCAGCGGGGTGCCGGGGCCCAGCAGATGCCGCTGGCCGATCACCTCGTCGAGGGTGCGCGGGCGCATCCGCACCGCGAGGGGTTGCGGGGTGGCCTCCTCAGCCGCCGAATCGAACAGGCTATCCACAACGCGAGATTACACGCCGGTCAGAACCGCCGCGGCCCACACGGCCCTGGCCCCGGTGTCGCCCGCCCGGAAGCAGAAGTAGCCCGCCACGGCGGCCAGGACGACCGTCAGCGCCGACAGGACCAGCGTGACGGGCCTGCCGAACCGGTCGGAGGTGAGCGAGCCGCGGGCGGGGGTGGTGGCGTACACCAGCGCCAGGCAGGCGGCGGCGAGCCCGGCGGCCGACAGCAGCAGCGGGGTCGCGTAGCCCTCGTGGACGGCGACGCGCGCGCCGAGCGGGCCGTCCACGTCGGCGAAGCGGGCCCGTTTGAGGCTCTCCCCGCTCTCCTTGGCCGCGAGGACCGCCGCGGGGGCGGCCACGGCCAGCAGCACCACCGCCCAGGCCGTCACGGCCCGTACGCGAGGCGCCAGCGCGTACGCCCCGCCCACGAGGACGAGCAGCGGCGTCAGCACCACGGCGAGGTGCACGATCAGCGGATGGGCCGGCAGGCCGAGGATCTGGTCGAACACGGTCACTCCTTGGAGGGGCTCACCTGAACTACGTATCCGTCCGCGAGAAGGTTCTCTCCTCACTTGCCCCACTCTGCGGCTTCCGCCACTTACGCCCGGCACATATCGGAGGCCGGTAGCATTCGCGGAGTTGTTTGGTCATGTGTCGGCAAAGATGAAGGAGACAACCGGTGAGCGGCGACGACCGCCAGAGCGAGCTGGCCCGGGAGCACAAGGAGCGGCAGGCGAGGCGCGCGGCCGAGCAGACCGCCAAAGCCAGGCGGAACACCTTCATCGGCGCGGGCGTGGCCGTCGTCGTGGTGGCGGGCGGCATCTTCGCCGCGACCAACCTGATGGGCGACGACAAGAAGACGGTCGCGGCGGAGAGCACGCCCTCGCCCTCGGCCAGCACCAGCTCTCCCGCGCCGACCGCGCTGCCGAGCACCACGCCGCCGAGGAAGGCGGGCAAGGTGTCGTGCACGTACAAGCGTGACGAATCCGCGCCCAACAAGTTCGTCGGCCTGCCGGGCAAGCGGCCCAACCTCAAGCTCAAGACGATGACCGTGAGCACCAACCACGGCGACATCGTGATCGACGTCGACGCGAACGCGACCCCGTGCTCGGTCAACTCGATGGCGTTCCTGGCCAAGAAGGGCTTCTACGACAACACCAAGTGCCACCGGCTGGTGACGCCGGAGACGGCCGGCCTGTACCTGCTGCAGTGCGGCGACCCGCAGGCCAAGGCCGACGGCAGGAACCCGACCGACGGGCAGGGCACGGCCGGTTACGTGTTCGGCGACGAGGCCGTCGGCATGTCCTACACCAAGGGCGTGGTCTTCCTGACCCAGCCCGACGGCGCTGCGGGGCAGAACAGCAGCCAGTTCGCCATCTCGCTGTCGGACGAGAACGGCCAGCTGGAGCCGCAGTACTCGGTGCTCGGCATGGTGCGCTCGGGCCTGGAGATCATCGAGAAGGTCGCCAAGGACGGCGTCATCGTCAACGGCGACGACATCGTGGGCGACGGCGGCTCGACCGCGCCGAAGAACCCGATCATCATCAAGCGCGTCACCGTGCGGTAGCACCCGCGACGACGACGGCGGGGCGGCCCCCCCCGCGCCTTCGGGGGCCCGCCC
>NZ_JBEXYU010000044.1:0-71531 GCF_040631115.1 Nonomuraea sp. NPDC005692
GGCCCAGAACCCACTCCCGCAGACACTTACCGCTTAACCTGCAGAAATAGGATCACGCGAAGATCGACTCATACACCACGTCCGTGGACGTGACCGTGAAGGAAGGTGACTCTCTCTGGGGCATCGCCGACGAGGAACTGGGCAGCCCACGCCGCTGGCCGAAAATCTGGAAGGCCAACGCAGGGTCACGGCAACCACATGGCCGGACCTTCAGGGATCCAGGCATGATCCACCCTGGATGGAAGCTTCGCATTCCGCTCAAGCGCGTAGAGACTTCCCGTACAACGCCGCCGAGGCAGCAGCCGCCTGCGGCAGAACCGAGTCCGGCCAAACCGTCGATCACGCCGTTCCAGCAGCGTGAAAGCGATGATGTCGTTCAGCTCTCATCGGGCTCGTTGGTGGCCCTGTCCTACGCCGCTGGGATCAGCACCGCCTATGTCGCTGGTCGTCTCCATCGACGCCGGCGGCGAATTCCCCCAACGTCTGACGAACCTGTGGCCATCACTCCTGAGCCGGAACTGCCCGCCCCTGTCCTGGAGCTGCACCGTGCCCACCGCCGAGCGTTTGCCCAACGGGCCGAGCCGGTACCCGCCGATGGGGAGCTGATCCAGCAGGAGCACTCGATCGATGTCCCCGGCCAGATCCATCTGGGACAGAGAGGGGACGGCTCGCCGCTACGGGTCGCCCTTGAAGGACCTGGGCTTGGTCTCAGCGGTGCTGGAGCACATGACGTCGTTCGCTATCTGATCGTCGACCTGCTTCGCCAGTCGAGCAACTACCGCGTTCAGATCATCATCTGCTCGGCCCTGGTGGAGAAGCTGTTCGGTCTGTCTGGAAAGGAGGTCGAGCAGATCGGCGCCGCGCTGCCGGGGCTCCTGCTTGCCGCCTCGCATGAGGACGCCTTGCGGCAGTTCGAGGAGACGTACTTCATGCGCATACGGATGGTGCTCGAACGCGAGTCGACGGACATCGGCGAAGTACGCCGAAACGATCCAGGCGAGGCCCTACCTGCCATCTTGCTCATCGCCGAACTCGATGACGAGGTCCACGAGCACGCCACGGTGCCTCTCACAGCCGGCCGGCGTGCAGGGGTGGGCGGCTTGTTCTTGGGGTCCTGGCCAGAGGGCATCACTTACGACATCGGCGAGACACATCGCGTCGAAGGGGGTGGCAACGACTCGTTGATGGACGCGCTCATGTTCCACATCAACAAGGACGAGGCTGCGGCTCATCTACGCCAGCTTATTCCGGACAAGGAGGACAGTCCTGCGCCTGCGACAGGCGAAGAACCATGTGATTGGCCGGCTTCAACGCCTGTTCGCCTGACGGTTCTCGGTCATCCTGCCGTACACGTTCGTGGCCGGTCAGAAGCACTGACGCTGAGTTGGCTGCAGCTGAACACGTTGACCTATCTCGCCCTGCATCCGAACGGTGTGACCCGTGATCAGCTGGCCACCGCGCTCTGGCCCGACGATCTCGGCAAGGACATCCACAACGCTCTCCGACATCTCCGAGGCGCACTTATGGCTGCGACAGGGCACAAGAGCGTCGAAGCGAAGCGGGCACCGTTCATCAGTGCCTCGACCACGAAGGACTCCGCGGTCTACCGCATCGATCGCGACCTCATCAGCGTTGACCTCTGGGACTACGAGAAGGCGCTGGAGCGGATCAGGTCGGCCGTTGAGCCGGCCGACCGTCTCGGTGCCCTCACGAAGGCGGCCGAGCTGTGCGCCGGCGAGCTGGCGGAAGGGCTCACCGCGGAGTGGATCGAGGACCAGCGGTATCCGTTGACCCGCTCCCAGGCCGACGTTCTTGCTCAACTGGCGGAACATCTCACTGACGTGGACGCCGAGGGCGCGTTGGCCGCGCTGGAGCGTGCCCGCGAGCTGGACCCCGATACCGAAGAGACGTACTTCCGCATCATCCGGTTGCAACTGCGGCTCGACCGGCGCGACGATGCCTCGCGGACCGCCGAGCTGCTCCGTCAGCACCAGCGCAGCCTTGGCGTGCCGGGGGACTATCGGACGGAGAAACGCTTGAGCGAGGTGCTCCACAGGTGACGCCGCCTACGCGAACGCCAGGGCGCGGAAGGCGTTGCGGATCTCGGTCAGCGGCTGGCGATCGCGACCGTAGTAGAGCTTGTTGGTCAGCAGCACCGCCCATCGATCTTGCTTGGGCGAGATCCACATTCCGGTCCCGGTAAAGCCGTAGTGGACGAAGATGCCGTCAGCGGGATCGGTTCCGGCGGCCGGGTGCCAGAACAGGCCTCGCGCCGGCTGTAGATCTCCTGTGTGCACTTGGAGGGATTCCTGGGTCCAGGCGGCGCCGAACCCCCGCCCGGGGCTGGGAACGAGTAGATGCCGCAGGTACTGCGCCAGATCAGGCAAGGTGGAGAAGACGCCGGCGATTCCGCACACCCCGCCGAGCAGCCGAGCTGAGAAGTCATGGGCTGTGCCCTTGAGGTGTCGGCCGGTCTCCTCGTCGTATTCAGTGGGGGCGCAGCGCCCGATGAGCGTGGGTGGAAGGGGGCCGAAGGTGGTGGTGGTCATCCCCATGGGGCGCCAGACGTGCGCCTGAGCGAGTTGGTCCAGCGGAGCGCCAGCGAGATGTTCGGCGAGGAACCCGAGGATGAGGGCGGCCCGGTCGGTGTACTCGACGGCCTGGCCGGGTGGGCGGTGCAGGGCTTCGCGGAGGACGCCATCCCGGATCTGGCGCGGGTCGCTGCCGTAGAGGTTCTTGAGGTTGGCCCGCAGAGGCAGGCCCGCGGTGTGGGTGAGGAGTTGGCGTACGGTGACCGGGCCGAGCTCGAAGCCGTCCAGCTCCGGCATGTGAAGCGAGAGCGGGTCGTCCAGGCTGAGGCGTTCCTGCTCCCAGAGCATGCCGATGACCGACCAGACGGCGATGATTTTGGTGAGACTGGCGACGTCGAAGACGGTGTCCTGGGTCATGGGGTGGTCCGGGTCAGGGGGATCGAGCAGACCGCACGCACCGGTGAGTTGAGTGCCCTCGCCGTCGCCGACGGCCCAGGCCGCGCCGGGATAGACCTCCTGGTGGACGCCCTGCTGGAGGAGATTCTCGATGCGGTCGGGATCGGGCGTCATGATCTCCCTCTCGATGGGTGGCTGCGGTTGCCAGCGTAGTAATGGACTCCGGCGATGGTCGGCGAGCCGCACGGACGGATGGTCAGGTGATCTGGTCGCCCAGCCTGGAGAGTGCTTGGGCGGCGCTGCTGATGGGGAAGCGGCGTGCGTTGGCGAGGCCTGCGGTGCTCAGCTCGGCTCGCGTGCTTTGATCGCGCTTCAAGGCCTTCATCGTGGAGGCGAGCGCCGCTGGCTGGGTGAAGTCTGTCTGGAGCGCCGTGTCGCCCAGGACGTCGGTGAGACCGGGGACGGGCTGGTAGAGGACGGGTAGGCCGCAGGCTTGAGCTTCGACGGCGACCAGGCCGAAGGCTTCCAATATGGTGGACGGCACCGCCAGCGCGTCGTGGTCGCTGAAGGTGGCCCACAGCTGAGGACGATCGAGCCAGCCCAGGTAGCGATGATCGCAACCGGTTCGACGAAGCTGTTCGGCGAAGCGCGCGTACTCGTGGACCGGGGCCGCGATGCTCAAGGTCATGTCACCGATGTCCGCGCATGCCGCCGCCAGGGCTGCAACGCCCTTTTCGGCTGTGAGCCGCCCCGCGTAGAGCAGGCGGAAGGGCTCATCGCTCGATCTGCACGGTCTCGGGGGCTGTTGCAGAAGATGGTCGGGGATGCCCCACGGGATGTGTTCCACCTTGGCGACCTCCAAGGCTGGGGCCATGCCACGCAGGGCGTCAGCCATCGCGGGCGTCGGCACCACGATCGCGGTCGCCCAGTGGGCGCTCTGGCGCAGGACTTGGCGCTGCGTCGCGTTGGAGGTGGCGCAGAGCAGGTCTGTGCCGTGGACAAGGGCGATAGTCGGACGCCGGGGGAGCGCACGAAGCAGCGCAGGTGTGGCGCCAAAGGTCAGGTGCTGCAGATGTGTGACAGCTCCGTCGTCAGGCCTGAGGACGTTGGCCATCGCGGTGCTGAGGGCATGGACGTAGGTCCAGAAACGCGGCCCCGTCAGGCACTTGCCCTCGACCTTCAGGGCTTCGAAGGGCGGTTCTGGAGTACTGCCGTTGTCGAGCATGAACACGCGTGCGGAGATCAACGGCTCTGCGCCGCCGTAGAGATCGTGGAGCAGCTCAACGCTGCCGCCGGCGCTTCCCAGAGGGAGGTCCAGAGCGGTGACGACGGGGTTCATGGATGGCCTCCGCCCGAGCGGATCTCCAGGTAGAGACGGGAGACGTCGATGCCGGTGCTGGCGGTGTACTTGCTGCCGTGTTCCTGGTAGCTCGATGAAGTGCCAAAGATATGGAGGAACACGAGCTTGCCGAAGGTCATGCCGGGATAGACCCGGACGGACGTGCGACTCTGATCTCCAAGGTCCAGGGGATGGCGTGCCCGGTGTGGCCGAGCGGAGCGGAGACATGGACCCAGATGCCCAGGGCTCCGATGGTGCGATTGCCGTTGAGAAGCTGGCCGGTTTCGGGGATGGCGAGTTCCTCGAAGTCGGCCGGGCGGGCGACGTCCAAGGCCCTATCGCAGATCCTGATGCGATCGCCCAAGCGCCAGTCGTAGGCGTTGGGAGACAGCCGCCGAGGATCGTAAGGCTCGATGGTGATGTGGCCCCGATCGATCGCGGCGCCGATGGCAGCTCCGGTCAAGATCATGACGCACCTGCCTTCAGCCGGTCGCGCCAATACTGGGACGGTTGTGGGCCAACGGAGTCTTGATACTTGCCGCGATACAGGGCGACGGCGCCGGCGGACACGAAGAACATGATTTGTCCGATCTTCATGCCGGGGTAGACCCTCAGCGGGCGTACGGGGAGAGCATCAGGGTCCACTGGCCGTGGAAGCCGAGATCGCCGATCGGCGCGGTGATCTCGACGAACAGGCCGAGCCGTCCGACTGACGATCGGCCGAACAGCAGTGGCACGAAGGTGTCGGAGCCGACCTCTTCAACGGTATGACCGAGATAGAGCTCCCCTGGGAGCAGAACGCGGCCTTCGCTGCCGATAGTGACAGCCTGCGTGGGGTTGAGCTCGTAGGCGTCGATCACGGGCGCGGTGTAGGTCAGCAAGGTGGGCCCGAGCCGGATGTTGTAGCTGTTGGGGTTGACCTGCTCAGGGCTGAACGGGTGGATTCTGATGCGGCCGTCGTCGGCCGCGGCACTGATCTCAGGCCCTGTGAGAATCACCGGGCGTCGCCTCCTTGACCCGTCAGAACGGCCTGTACGGCTTGATCGAGTGGCAGCTTCGGCCCCCTCCAGTGCCCGCCGAGGAAGGTGTCGGCCAGGTACTGGGTGGTGATGGTCTGCCGTGGTTGCCTGATGCGCGGATCACGAGCGACGACAAGTGGTCCGAGCGGGAGGGCGAGCTCGCCGAGAAGCGCATCCCAGGTGCGGGTCTCCGGCAACGTGGCGTAGACGAGCTCGTTGCCGTGCGGCTCGATGGTCAGGAGGTCTCCTTCAAGGAGAACGCTGCCGAGAGGAGTCGGACGGAGGCAGGTTTCGTTGAGGACGACGGCCTCCACCTGAAGGTGCGAGCGGAGCTGTCGCGCGATCTGCGTCAAGAGCTCGCGGCGGTCGAGGGGCGTATCGCGGAAGGGCATGGCAAGAGTGCCGCGTGGCATGGCCAGGCGAGCCGACAGGGCGTGGATCTGCGCGCCCAGACGAGCCACTGGATCGGCCACGCCAGTGGGTTCCGAGAAGATCTGAGCCCGAGCTGCCCAGTGCTGGCCATCGGGGGCGGCTTCTGCATAACCCGCGCTCAGCTCGTAGCCCTTGACCACGATCGTGTCCCCTACGCGCACCGGCCCGTACTGCTCGCTGTGGCAGTGACCGGAAAAGATCACTGAGATGAACGGGCAGGCGGCGGCCAGGGCAAGGTCGCTCTGGAAGCCGGAGTGGCTGAGCAGGATCCAGTCGCCGACGTCCTCGGCGTACCGGTGCCAGAGCGCTTGGAGGGCAGGGACAGGAGGAAGGACGGCGTGATCGCTGCGATCTTCGAGGGGGATGGTGAGGAATGCCTGTTCGCCCAGTACGGCGGTCACGCCCACCCGCCGACCACTGATCTCCGCGATGTGGAGTGGCCGGAACAGCGGTTCTCCCGTGCCGGCGTCGATCGTGTTGGCACACACAGTGAGCGAGCGGATGTCGGGGTCGAGATGGTGTCGCCAACCGTGATTGCCGGGAGCGATGACGTCGTAGAGCAACACCAGAGCCTGCCGCTCGATGTATCCGCCGCCGAGCCGGTAGTAGCCGCTGCCCTCGAAGAAATCGCCGCAATCGACGATCAGCGCCCGATCACGTACCGCGTGCAGGTGCGTAAGCATGGGCAGCGACCGGTCGAAGCTGGAGTGAACATCGGTGGTGGCCACGATGCTCTCCAGCACGCGGTGATCGGTCATGCCGCTTCCTCGGTGATGTCCGCGCCGAGCAGCCGCAGCTTGCTCGGCAGATCGGCATGCCCACGACGTAGTTGGGCCATGCCCCTTACGGTGGTTACCCCCGTGGCGGTCAAGGCGGCGATGATGAGGGTGGACCCGCTGCGGATGTCGTTGGCCGTCACCTGGGCACCGACGAGCCTCTGGGGACCGGAGAACCGGCACTGGGTCGCCGACAACTGCTCGATGACGGCACCGAGCCGGGCAAGTTGCGGGATCAGGTTGCCGTGCCGCCCCGGGTTGATGGCATCGGCGAACAGGTGCACTCCCGGCGCCCCCAGGGCCACGGCCATCAGCGGCGGCTCGAAGTCGGCGTCCAGCCCGTCCGGCGCCAGGGACGCGACAGCGCGCAGCGGCTGTCCGCTCAGTTGGGTGTCGATCGCCTGCACCGTCAGCGTGTTCGCACCGGCATGGGCGGGGATGCCGAGCCAGTCGAACGCCTCGATGGCCGGCAGGACGTCCACCGCCCGGACTCCCTTGATCACCGCACATCCCCGGCTCACCGCGACCGCGCAGGCCAGCGTGACCGCCTCGACCTTGTCCCCAGGCACCTCCCAGAGGAGCGGAGCCCAGACATCGTCGGACGGTGGCACGAGATTCACCGCGACCTCGTCCCCGCACACGTCCCAGCCGGCTTCCCGGAGGAACGCCATGATCTCCACCACCTCAGGTGACAGGTTCGGCTGGAAGATGGTCAGCCGGCAGCGGTCGACGACCGCTCGGAGCATGGCCGCCACGGTGGCGCCACGAGACCGGAACGGCAGTGAGATCTCCATCGAGATCGTTCTGGTCGCTGCCCTCTGAACCTGATAGCCCTCGCTGTGCAGGAGCACTCGATCCGCGAAGGCCTCGTAGACCCGGAAGTGCAGATCCATTCCCCGCTCTCCGATGGCACAGCCGCCGGGCCATGGCAGGCGTGCTTGTCCGCAGGAGGCGAGGAGTGCAGGCACCAGGTAGTACGAGGCGCGGATGCGGGCGGCGTCGGCGAGTTCAGGCGGTTGTCCATTGAACGAGATGGGCTGAATCACCACCTCCTCAGGATTGGTGACCGATCGGGCGACGCTGTAGCCGCACTGCTGGAGGAGACCGAGCATGGTCTCCACGTCCTGGCACTGCGGCACGTTGCTCAGGTGCACGAGTCGTCCCACCGCTGCGGCCGCCGCGATCAGGGGGAGGGCCGCGTTTTTCGAGCCATCGACTCGAATGGAGCCGACCAACGGCTCCCCACGGCGGATGGATACCGCTTCAGCGACTGACAGAGCCGAGGACTTGGCCATCTGGGATCCCTTTCTGATAGCAGCCGTACCGATCGAGCTGGTACGTCGGAGGATTTGACTGCTGTCAGTAGATGGCCTGCGACTGAACGCTGTCAGGATGACATGGAGGGACACACAAGGACGTCGGAAGGCATCGGCGCATCCGAGTCGACTGGTGATCTCGTCGATGAGAGCGACTTGCCGCAAGCGGAGCTTTCAGCCTTACCGCTCTTCATGACCGTGCCTAGTACGAGTGCTACAGCGAGGCCTTCCATCCTGAAGTGGCAGTTCATGGCGGGTGGACTGGTGGAGGAGGACGGCGGAGGAGCAAGGCCCGACCGAATATGGTTCGTCCCGGCCGTTGGACGACAGCTAGGGTGTCCGCCATGCAGGACGAGGTCTACCACTACAACAAGGAACGTTGGGAAGCCCTTGCGGGGGCGGAGGCGTTGTTCACCCGTCCTATGCTCGACCTGGACGCGGAAAAGGCTCAGGCATATCTGGGCCTGGAGAGGCTGGGCATCCCCGGCGACCTGGCGGGCCGGAAGGTGCTCTGCCTGGCGGGAGGGGGCGGGCAGCAGTCTGCGGCCTTCGCTCTGCTCGGAGCCGACGTGACGGTTCTCGACATCTCGTCCGGGCAGCTGGAGCGGGACCGCTTGGCCGCTGAGCGCTACAGCATCGGCATCCGCACGATCCAGGGAGACATGCGGGACCTGTCGGCCCTTGACGACTCCTCGTTCGATCTGGTCTGGCATCCGTACTCGCTGACCTTCGTCCCGGACTCCCGGATCGTTTTCCGCGAGGTCGCGAGAGTCGTCGACGAAGGCGGCCACTACTACCTGATGTGCGCCAACCCGTTCTTCTCCGGGCTCACTCACCACTCGTGGAACGGGGAGGGCTACACGCTGAAGCACCCCTACACGGACGAGGCCGCGACCTGCTATCCCGACCAGGACTGGGTCTACGACCGCAAGCCGGCCGGCCCCCACATTCGCGAACCCCTGGAGTACAGGCAGACACTGAGCCGGATCGTCAACAGCCTGATCCGGGAAGGCTTCATGCTGAGGCTCCTTTCCGAGGTCCGAGGTGACTACCCGGGTGCGGAACCGGGCAGTTGGGCGCACTTCACGGGCGTGGCCCCGCCGTGGCTGGAATTCGTCTGGCAGTACTGCCCGGCATCCTCGGAAGGCGAGGGTGTCTGAGGGCAGGGGTGACCGCGACCTGCGAATGTTCCAGCTGTGAGCCTCTTTTATCCTGAGTAGCGGCCCTCCTTGACGAGTTGCAGCTTCCGGGGCGGCCCTCAAAGCGCAGGTCGGCGGGTCTTACAATCCGGCCACGAATGAGGAAGATCGCCGCCTGACCGGCCATTCGTGACGCGACCGGCGGCCGCGCTCACCCTGGCCACCATCCACTACACGCCGGCCAGCGCGGCGGCCAGGCGCTCGGGCTCGGCGCTGGTTAGGACGCTCTCGCCGAGTTGGTGGGCGAGCACCTTCAGGTGCGTGGCGAAGCGGGCGCTGACGTCGGTGACGACGTCGACCGAGTCGACTGGCCGGTCGACGTCAGCGTCCGCGGGAGCGGGCAGGCTGGTCACAGCCTGGATGGCGGTCGGCGCGGTTCAGCACTTAGTAGGCGGGTAATGCTGCGGTCCGTGCGCCGTACCCCGCCCAACTCCTTGCGGGTAACCTGCTCGGCCTTGGGCAACGTTCTCACGGACGGGCAGGCGGAACGATCAGATGCCGAGCTCGGCCGAGGCCAGCTCTGTGCCCTCCAGCCGGGCCCGGATCTTGGCGAACGCCGTCTCCCGCGAGGTGGAGGTGTCGTCGGCGAAGGGCGCGAACCCGCAGTCGTCACAGGTGCCCAGCCGGTCGGCGGGCAGGTGGCGGGCGGCGGTCAGGACGCGGTCGCGGACCTCCTCGGCGGTCTCGACACGCGGGTCCACCGGGTTGATCACGCCGACGAAGACGCGCGCGTCGGCGGGTAGGTGTTCGGCGGCGACCGTCAGGACCTTGTCCGGGTCGGCCTCGCTGGCCAGTTGGAGGTAGAAGTTGCCCGCCTTGAGCCGGAACAGCTGGGGCAGCAGGGCCGCATAGTCGACGTCGAGGCTGTGGGTGGAGTCCTGGTCGCCGCCGGGGCAGGTGTGCACCCCGATGCGCGCGCGTTCTGCGTCGGTGAAGCGTTCCAGCACGCTGTTGTTGAACGCGACGAAGTCGTCCAGCACCCCGCCGCTCGGGTCGAGCTTGAGCGAGAGCCGGCCTTCGGTGAAGTCGAGTTGCACCACGTGCGCCCCGGCCTCCAGGCAGCCGCGGATGTCGGCCTCGGTCTGGTTGGCCAGGTCGGCCAGGAACGCCTCGCGCGGGTAGCCGTCGATGCCCTCGGCCGGGTAGAGCAGGCTCAGCGCCGACGGCGCGATGACGGCCTGCTTGACCGGCACGCTCGCGTGGCGCTGGGCGGCGCGCAGGTAGTGCTCGGCGTGGACCTGGTAGCGGAACGGTCCGGCCGTCAGCCGGGGCAACTGCCGCTGGTGCCCGTCGGCGAAGGGGATCACCACGCCGTCCGGGACGAGTCCGGCGAGCCCGGCGAGCGGGTAGGTGGCGAAGCTGGGCTTGGCCTGCTCGCCGTCGGTGACCACCGGCGAACCCAGCTCTTGGAGACGGTGGACGGTGTCGCGGACGGCCTGTTCCTGCGCCTCGGCCAGCGCGGACGCTCCCTCGGCCGGTTCGGAGGCTGCGATGGCCAGCAGGGCAGGCGGGCGGGGGATGCTGCCGATCGGCTCGGTGGGGAGTGTCATGATGACAGCGTAGATAACGAGGCGTATCTGATCAATCGCTTCCCGTGCGTGTGGTCGCCCGCTTCGCGGACCACGGGTTGAGGAACCGACGGGCAGCCGTTGGCGCTGAGAATGTCGGCGGCCGGGCGCAGCAGCTCAGGCTCGGGGCACTCCTCGGCGCGATTGGCGCAGGTCACCTCCAAGCAGCTCATGCCACATGTGGAGGCAGGCGGGCACAGCGTGTGCCATCGCAAGACTGTCTCTCATCGCGTACCAGGCCGACGATCTCCCTGCGCTGCTTGGCGTTCCGATAGGGCTTCGAATTGTTGCGCGAATACCCCTCCAGATTAAGTGGTGGGAAGTAGGCAGGGTATATCGCGAGGTCACGTGCTGGTCCGAGACCTGTGGTGCGCTCCGACTCGTGGTGCAGTCACCGCTAACGAACTCGTGGTGCAGTCACCGCTAACGAAGGAGCGATCGAAGCGGCGATAAAATCCGACAGACAGAATTGCGATTCGCGCAAATGTGAGGCATTCGAATTCACGTATTTCTTCGACTTGGCCACTAGGCATATCACGCCTAATTTCATTCGACTGGCCGACTGGCCTGCGGAAACTAGGTAAATGATCTGGTAAGCCGATTGATTTGATCTGTATTTTGAGATTGAATTGAAGTGGTCAAAAGGTGAGGTCTTCGCGATAGCGCGGAGACGCAAAGAGATCGGAGTGGTCATGGCCAAGGGCGCTTTCGGAAAGCACGTACCGACGACACTTCCCGGCGGGAGTCTCACCCCCGAAGACATGGCGCGCGTCACGCCGGAGGACTGGGCGGAAATTCGTAAGCTGGCTCGCGGCTACTGCCGTACGGTCGACGCCACGCGGTCCCGCAAGCGCATGGATGGTAGCGCCACGATCGTGAAGGCCGGTCACGCCCCCTATGGCACCGACGACGTCTCTGACGACGTCAATCAGGACGCGGTTCTCCTGTTCGCCCAGCGACTCCGGGATGTGCTGGGCAAGTGTCAGCCCACCACCGGGAGCGGTTCGACGCGGGAGAGCCAGGCATGGACCTACGTACGGCGTGACGGAACGGAGATGGTCATCACCCGGACAACGCTCCAGCGCTGGGCCGTTCGCGACGCCGCGGCGCGCAACGGCTATCGGGTGGACGTGCCTCCGACCGAAGTGGATAGCACTCCAGGAGCGCAGCTCATGCGAGGACTCCCGCATGTGGAGAACGCGACATACGCGGCCGTCTCCTTCTCCACGGCTCAGCACAGCGCGGAGATCTTCCGGCAGGCATTCGGCGACGGACAGGAGTTCCCCGTTCTCCGAGAGATCATCTCGAAGGCCGAACAGGCGGACGACCTCGGGCGCGCAGGCATCCTCGCGACCGTCGCGCAGGAGCGAGAAGGCGGCGTCTACGGCTCACGCCGTGCTGTCATCCGTGTTCGGGACGCGGCGCGGTCAGAGCTGCGCGAGCTCTCGGAGCGCCTGGACGACGCAAGGGGCAATCTGGTTCATGCCGGTGAGGATTCAGTCCTGGGCGACTGAAGCGCCCGCACACAAAGCCCTGGAGGTTCCATCTCCAGGGCTTTTCGTATTCGCGGAAGAAATATCGACTTCGGCGGACGTCTGGGGCGGTTCGGCTGCCGTATTTAAGTGAGAGCCAATTCGCTCTCGCGCCTCACGAGGGTCCGAGCAAACGTCTTGGACCGGAAAGTCGAGAAGGTTCGCGGACGCTTGGAGCTTGTCCGCCACCGTATTTAAGTGAGAGCCGAGCGACTGCGATGGTCGCATTGGGCGCTTGCGCTGATGTTCCCTGTATGGCCTTTGGCGTCGCCTCACGAATGTGGTTCTGGCACAAGGTCCGAACCATGGCAGTGCAGGGGATTACATGAAAATCAGCCTTGCCCTGGTGATCCTGATCAATGCCGAACTGGAGGCAACGGAGTTCTCCACTGGCTCCAGAGGCTTCTACGTCGCAGGCGAGGTCGTCGCCGAGGAGATCCGGTACCGGGCACAAGCCCAAGCCGTGCTGGTCCGTTCCCGGAGCAACCCGGCATCGAAGGTCATGGCCACGAGAGAGGACATGGTCGCTGGGCTGGCCGGCCTCGTGGCCTCTCGCCTTGTTCAGCGCGAGTCCGTCCGTGGATGGAGGGGCTATCGGGCCGCTGGCAAGGTGCAGGTCGCCGGTCAGTTCTACCAAGCCAGCGTCCAGGCCGTCCGCCTGGAATGACCAGCAGGTGAGCGCCGGGTGCGGCGCGGATTCCGGCTCCAGCGCCTCTCCCGTCCTCACTCCTCGTCCGGGCGGCCCCGCAAGGCCGTCCGGACGAGACAACACATCCGAAGGAGGAACCGCCGTTGGACGTAACGCCCTCAGAACCTCTACTGATCTTGGTGCTGTGCCCGGATCTCGCGCCTGAGGCACACGCATCGGACTGCGCCTTCCGGCATCTGTTCATCCCGCCTCAGCCCGGTCTGCCAGGGGACTGGAGCGGGACCGTGACGGACCTGGACCAGATCCGTCAGCGCTTTCCGGGGTGCTGTTCCACAAGTGCCTCACGGACGCGCTCCAGTACGGCACCCGGCTGGCCGACGCCGTCCCCGATGACCAGGAATCTCAGTCGTCATCACATGAGCGCCGACCACGAGGAGGTCACCCATATGGCCGTGCTTGACGGCGTCACTCTGCCGCCGAGATGGAGGATCACGCCGCGGCTGCTCCCCGGCTGGCCCATCGACGGTGAGCACCTGCTGGAGCTGTGGCCGTGCGGCCGCAGCACCGACGGGCGGCTCAGCTGGCTCTACCGGCTGTCCCGCTACGGACGGACGATCTTCACGTCTACCGATATCAGCTCACCGATCGGTGGCACCTTGAGCACCGAGTCGCTGATCGCCACAGGTCGGACTGTGCTGGCGTTCCTCACCCTTGGTGAGGGCGACACGGACGAGGAGTACTTCAGCCACTACACGCGGGCGCAACTGAAGTGGCGCGATCAATTCGCCGAGGCGCTGTCCGGCTATGCCATGGACGACCTCTGCGCCTACTGCAGAGGAGATCACGCCTCCCCTGGTTGTGCATCCATCTGATTCGGCGAGATGTGATCACGACCAGACAGGCGGGCGCTGGACGCGGCGGTTCTGGTTCAGCAGCCCGCCTCGGAAGGCATCGCGGAACCCCTCTCTGCGGCCTCGCTGCGCATCCCGAGTGTTGCTGAAGGCGAAACCAAGCCCTGACATCCCCTGCCCCGGCTGACCGAGCCGGAGCTTCGTCATTCCTGGAGGCGGAAGACATGAACATCCCCACCGGTCCCGATGGTAAGGCGATCGTCCTGACCGCGCCGTCCGACCTGCTCGCTGCCCTGCCTTACCTGCTCGGCTTCCATCCAGTGCTGAGCCTGGTGGCCATGAGCATCGGTCACGCCGGATCGGTATCCAGCGTGATCCGCTACGACCTGCCGGAAGGCGCCGAGGGCGTAGATCAGATCGCAGCCAACTGTCGTGCTGTCCTCACCCGAGAGCGCGTCCCGTCGGCGGTTCTGATCGGCTACGGGAGCGGCGGGCAGGTGACCCCCACCATGGACGCTGTCCGCGAGGCGCTTCGTGAGACGGACGTCAAGATCGTCGAGGCCCTCCGCTGCGATGGGGGGCGATACTGGTCCTACACGTGCTCCGACCTGGGCTGCTGTCCGGTCGAGGGCACACCGTACGACCTCACAAGCCACCAAGTCGCCGCGGAAGCGGTGGCCAAGGGGGCCGTCGCGCTGCCCAGCCGTGACGCTCTGATCGCTTCCCTTGCCCCTGTGAGTGGGGCTGATCGTGAAGAGATGCGGCAGGCCACGGCACTGGCTCGCGCTCGTGCGCACGGCCTGCTGCGGACGCAGAAGGATACGTACTGGTTCGCGGAGGGACTTCGTCACGTCGAAGTCTGCTTCGCTCATGTCGAGGCCAACCGCGAACTCCCAGCCGATGACGTCGCCTGGCTCGGCGTGCTGCTGACCGGTATCCAGATCCGCGACGTCGCGATGACGGAGATCGCCCGCCGTGGATACGCGGTGTGCCGACAGCTGTGGACAGAGGTGGTCCGCCGAGTCGAGCCCGAGTACGTCCCAGCCCCCGCGACCAACCTGGCTTTCATCGCCCTTGGCGCTGGCGACGGAGCCCTGGCCCGCGTCGCCGTGGAACGGGCGCTGACAGTCGATCCTGAGTACCGGTTCGCCCGCCTGATCAGCTTCGGGCTGGACGTCGGTATACCTCCCGCGCAGCTCGCAGAGGTGGACTGGGCCGCCCAGGCACACGTGATCGCGGAGCTCGCGGCCAAGCAACCACTGGGAGCACGGCCGATCCTTCCTCCCCACCCCACCACGACCTGACCACACTGCCGACCCCTGGCGCCGGGCACCCTGCCCGGCGCCGTTCGCCTGTCAGGAGGGCACATGTCCAGGGAATCACTGCGATGGCTCAACCAGAACACGCTGATCGGCTTCACCGCCAAGCGTGGGAGCGCTTGGCACTATCGGGCCAGCGAGCAGGGCGACGAGCCGAACCACTACAGCGGGCCGATCCCCGTCGACGACGTCAAGCGGCGCCTGTTCGCCTGGACGCCGATCGAGGGGACGGTAGAGACCAGCTACCTGACCGACGACGGGGTGACCCGTATCACCGACCCCACCCGGAAGACGATCATTCGCCCGGACACCGGAACCGTCCTCGGCGTCTTCAGCCAGAAGTTCCGAGTCCACGAGTACAAGCGCTGGCTCCTGGAGAACCTTGAAACGATTCTGGACGACGAACTGTTCATCGGTTCCGCGGGGCTGCTCAAGAACGGTGCCGTGGCGTGGGTCCAGGTCGAGGTGCCCGAGTCCTGCACGACTCCCGAGGGGATCACCTTCCGCCCCTTCCTCTCCGCGGCCACCTCTCTCGACGGCTCACTGGCGTCGACCTACCAGACCGGCGCCCAGGTGATCCGGTGTGACAACACCCTCTCCGCGTCGCTGGCCGAAGGCTCCGCAAAGCGGATCAAGGTCAAGCACTCCCGCAACTCTCTGCACCGGATCGCCGAGGTCCGAGACGCTCTGGGCATCATCCATCGCGTCGCCGACGACTTCGCCGAGGAGGTCAAGCGGCTGTGCCAGGTCAACGTGTCCGGTGCGCAGTGGAACTCCTTCCTTGACGTTCAGGTACCGATCCCCCGCGAACGTGGCCGCAAGCGCACCCTGGCGGAGACCAAGCGTGCCGGCCTGAACCGTCTCTGGAACCACGACGATCGGGTCACCCCGTGGAAGGGAACCGCGTTCGGCGTCATTCAGGCCGTCAACACCTTCGCCCATCACGAGCAGGTCGTGCGAGGAGCCGTACGGGCCGAACGCAACATGCTTCGCATGGTGACAGGCGGCGTGGATGAGCTCGATCTGAGCACGCTCCAGACGCTGGAGAGAGTGCTCGACCGATCCGTCCTTCGTAAGGTCGCCTGACGCGTAAAGTGTGGGCCGCCTGAACGGCGGCCCACACTCCACCCCTCATGGCAGGATCGGGGGATCGCGAAGTTCGGAGGGCGCCATGAACGACGAGACGGCAGCATTGCTCTTCGACGTGGTCGAGCGCCTCGAAAAGAACATCGCCGCTCGCGAGCGCCCCGCGATCGTCGCCCTGCAGGCGGAGCGGCTGCTCGTGCTCAGCGATTATGACTACCTTCGTGACGAGCAGGCTGCCGCAGCGTTCGAGACGCGTGCCGCTGACAAGGTGCGGGAGGTCGGGGCCACCCGATGGATCCTCGCCGTTCCCCAGGTGTGGCTGATCACTCCGGACAAGGTCTACAGCCGTGCGATGTCCAGCCATCCCCTCCGCGAAGGGGAACAGGAAGCGATCACCTGGATGAGCTTCGACCAGGGCGACGGGGTGGACTACGGGCGGGTTCCGTACACCCGCCGGCCCAGCGGCGAGCCGGTGTTCGATGATCCGGAGATGTTCACGATCGGGGTACGTCCGGCTGAGCATATGCCGGGCCACGTACTGTTGCAGGCTTGCTTCCCGGACGAGGACGGGGAGGACCCGCGCTAGGCGCGAGATCCTCCCCGTTGACCTGCTCCTACCGATTGGTCAAAAGGTGAGAGCGGTCGTCTCCAGCTTACGCCGAGGTCATCCGGGCCGTACGGCTCCCGCGTATTCGGCCTCTCGGTACGAGGTCCAGGTGTCGACTCGGACACGGCTGCCCGTGCTCGGTGCGTGTATGTAGCGCCTTCCGTCGATGTTCATGACGACGTGATGGATGGTCGAGGCGTCCTTGGGGTTGGTGGCGAAGAAGATGAGATCGCCTGGCTTGAGTTGCGAGCGCCGTACTCGGACGCCCGCCCGCCATTGCGCGGACGTGTCGCTGCCGATCCGCACGCCTGCCTTGGCCCAGGCGTATTCGGACAGGCCCGAGCAGTCGAAGCCGTTGATTCCGGCGCCTTGCGCGGTCCCGTAGCTTGGTCCGTTCGGGCCGCCTCCGCCCCACGAGTAGGGCACTCCGATCATCTTGAAGGCGGCGGCAAGGGCGACGGAGCCTCTGCCTGAGGTCTGGAGCGCAGCGAGAGCCGCTGGATCCAGCGCCTCGTCGATCCTCTGAGTCAGCTCCTGGCAGAGCTTCTCGGCGACCGTTTTGAAGACCTTCTCGGCCAGGTCCGAAGTCTTTCCTGTCCGGCGTACGCTAGGGAGCTTGCCGGCGTTGAGGGCTTCTTGGATATCGGCGACGACCGTGGCGCGGCTCACTCCCAGAGCGGTGGCCATCTCCAGGCTGTTTCGGACTGCCCGGAAGTCCGCTGAGGACAGCTGCACTGTGTCGGTGGGTTTCTTCGGTGCGCCTGACCTGGTCAACGCCGCGAAGAGGCGTTTGGCGCGTGTCTCGTGCTTGGCGTAGGCATTCGGAGTCGCTGACCGCTGGATGGCTTGGGCGACGACTGTGAGCGGCTTTCTGGTCCAGCCATCGACAGTGGCGAGTCGGGAGAAGAACGCCTTGCTGGCATAGGCGGCGGTGGAGACCTGGGCTCGCGTGCCCCAGCCGTACTGCGGATGCTGCTGGAAGATGCCGAACGCCTGGCCGTGATCGCCCACGGCTGCGCTGCTCAAGCCGGATTCCTGCCAGGCGGTGGCGAGGCCGATGACGGCGGCGCGGGGTGGCAGCCCCAGCTTCTCGGCTGTCTCGATGATGGTTCGTGCGTTCCGCACCTGTGCTGGAGTCAGGTGGAGCCGGGCGGAAAGGCGGCTCGCCTTGAGTGGATGCGAAGACTTCCTGTCGGTGTACGCGCAAACAGCGGACTTGAGCCGGCCAGGTTCGGCCTTGGCGGCGGCGTAGTGGCCTCCGCCGGCAATTCCGGCGATGAGGGCGATGCTGGAGACAAGGCAGCCTCCGACGGCGATGACCTTGGCCAGACCGAGTTCGAGGATCATTCGGCCGCCTCCTCGACTGGCTCCGGAGCGATCTGGGGACCGAGTCCAGGCCAGTGCTTGGCCAGTTCGGCCAGCCGGCAGCGTGGGCGTTCCAGATCCGTCGGCAGCCATCGGGCGCCGGCCGGTCCGTCATCCACCGTCCCGCTCACGGTGTCGGCGTGGCCGGTGGCCATCGGGACGAACATGTTGCCGGGGTGGCGCTTGAGCTTGTTGCGGAGGTTGGCTTCCCGGCGTTCGCCCTGCACCCAGAACAGGACAGGCGTGACGATGCGGCTGGACTCGGTCAGCCGGGCGTAGCCGTCGAGTTTGTGAGCCACCCGATCCAGGGGTTCGGTGCCGGTGTCGTACTCGAGGAAGAACTCGATGCTGTGAGGTCCCTCGGTCCATCGGCAGTAAGAGTCTGGACGAGCCACGGAGCCCCACTCCTTGGCGCAGCGTTGTTCGGGCCACCATGTGGTCAGCTCGGCTACCGGATGGCGCCGGGCGAACCCGTACAGGCCGGCGGCGATTCCGTTGGTTCCTACGGTGTGGGCAAGCTTCTGGCTGTAGACGATGCTGAGGACGCGGTCACGGCGATAGCCGAAGTCGGCCAGGTCGACGCCTTCCTCCGAGGCGAGCACCGCGGCGGCGGTCTCGCCGATGACGTAGTGGTAGGGCGCGGTTCCCATAGCGGGCGGGAGGTTGGGGCGGAAGCGCTCCAGCACACCCATCCGGGTCAGCGCCAGCAGTCGACGCCGGGCGGCGTCGTCGGTGTCGAAGAACATCTGACTCACCTGGGCCGAGGTCAGGACGCGGAAGTCGCGGATCAGGCGGATCAGGGTGCGGTCTCGCTGGGTGAGGCGGACGGCCAGCTCGCCGAGCATCCTCGGGGTGTAGCGGATGGACACGATGGTCTCCTTTCAGAAGGTGCGCCGGGCATCCGGCTTGGGAGTGGCCGCGGCTGCCGTGCGGCCGTGGGCTTGCGCGGCGGCGCTCCGGATGTGCTGGGCGACGTCGCTGGAGGGTTCGGGGAGCGGTCTGGTGCGCAGCGTGAACGGAGGAGCCTCCGCCGAACGGACGACCAGGCGGGCGGCGGCCTGGAAGGCGTCGAAGTTGGCCAGGTCGTGCGCGGTCAGGAAGGGCGTGAAGTGGTGTTCGACCTCGCGAGCGTCGTCGGGCGAGAGCGAGAAGTAGATCTTGTTGCGGGCGTCGGAGGAGATCGCCTGGCGCAGCTGCCGGGGGAGCTGAGCGAGGTGCTGGTGGGCGAGGGTGAGGGAGACGCGGTACGCGCGGGCTTCGGCGAGCATGTCGGCCAGTGCGTGCGGCAAAGTCAGGAAGTTGTGGCATTCGTCCACGTACAAGGCGGAGGCGGGCCGCGCGTGGCCCGTCTTGGCGCGGCGGGAGGCGGCCTGCCAGACCTGGGCGAGCACCATCGAGCCGAGCAGCCGGGCGGAGTCGTCACCGAGCACGCCTTTCGGCAGCCGAGCCAGGAGGATCTTGCCGTCGAGCACTTCACCCAGGTCGAACGTGGAGCTCGTAGAGCCGAGCACGTCCCGGATGAAGGGGCGCAGCAGGAACGCCCGAAGCTTGTTCATAATGGGCGCCGTGACGTTGGCCTGAGCCGACTCGGACAGGGAGGCGTACCAACTCCAGAACCCACGCAGGAGCGGATCGCCAATAGTGGCGACTTGCCGACGGCGGAAGGACTCATCGGTCAGCAGGGTCGGGATGTCGGCCAGAGTGCCGTCGTTGCGAGCCAGGGTGAGCGCGCAACCACGCAGGATGTCGTCGGTGCGCGGCCCCCAGTAGTCGGCGTAGATCTCGTGGAAGATGCCGACGAGGTTGTCCACGCCTGTGGCCAGGTCGGATCCGCGAAGGACGTTGAGGGACGGCCTCGGATGCCGGTCGTCTGGATCGATCAGCACTACGTCGTCAGCCCTGTTCTCGGGCATCAGCCCGAGCAGGTCGCGTACGAGGTCGCCCTTCGCTTCGATGACCACCACGCCGCGGCCGGCCTCGATGTCGGAGAGGATCATCTGAGCGAGCAGGGTGGACTTACCGGTGCCGTTGGGACCCATCACGTGCACGTGATGGAAGGAGTCGGCGACCCGCAGCGCTACTGACCGCTGATGACCCGCGTCGGAGACGCCGAGCGCCTTGGCGTGCTTCCCGCCATGGGAGATCTTCGGCGATGGTGGGACGGAGTTGGCTCCTGCCCGTTGCAGTCCTGGTACCGCGACGTCCAAGGGGAGATGGGCGATCGCGGACAGCTCAGGCACCGAAAGCAGGTAGCCCCGGTTCATCCGGCGGGAGGCCAGGCGGCTCGCCGGCCGGAGCAGTCGACGTCGCTCCAACCGGTTGTGGCCGCTGAAGAGGGCGAACACCGAGGCCAGAGCATGGGCGCGCCCTCGGATGGCGTTCTGGCGGGCCTTGCGCGCAGCTTTGGCGGGAGCCGGCTCATCGGCTTGTACGGCGTAGCGGATCGTGACTTCGTAGCGCGGGCGGTGGGCCTTGTCCCTGATTGCCCGTGCTTCGTTGAGCTCCTCCAGCCGTTCAGCGCGGTCGGTGAGCGGCCGGGTCAGGTTGCGTGGTCCTGGGACGAGGAAGTCGAGGAGGCGCCGCAGCAGCCAGGCTGCCGCGTTGCCCCTGCTGGTGAGCCGGCTCCCGGTTGCCGGTCGGGCGAGGACCTGCACGCACGCGTGCTGCCATCCGGGCATGCCGACCGCCGCACCGGTGAGGGCTCGCAGCGGGTCAGTACGGTGATCGTGCCGGATCGGCAGTCGCTCGCCGCGGGCCAGGACCAGTTGACCGCCGGTGGCGTAGCCGCTGAGGGGAACAGGGGGATCCGCCTGGTGAATGACCGTGCGGCAGGACGGCCACGCAGCCTCGATCGCGTGCTCGACCAGGTTCTGAGGAACTGAGCCTGGTACCCAGAGGTTGATCTGTACGCCCCCTGACCCGAAGACGTACTCGAAGGCGAGGTGCGGCTGTCCGAACACGACCCGCTTCCAAGCCGGCCTGAGCAGTCCGACGAGATTGCCCCAAAGCGCTTCGGCGCCCGGCATGCTGGCCATGGGTGGAGCCAGGATCTCCACGCGCCTGGCGCCGCGGACGAGACCGCGGTGACGCAGCCGTACGACACAGGTACGCAGCAGGACGGCCAGCACCTCGGCACAAATCAAAGCTGAGCCGAGCTGCCACGCATGGGCGGTCAGCCATCCGAGTACCTGATCCAGGAACGCGTCGGGATCGGTGAGGAGGTCGTAGATCACAGGTCCGCCTCCTCGTATTCGAGGTCGGCCAGTTCCTGGGGCGAGGAGGTCACGAGCTCGTGCTCACGGGCGCTGGCGATCACCTGGAGCGGGCAGCGCTGGCCGCTCGCGCCGGCTGTGAGGAGGCCGGTGCCCCTTTCCGCCGAGAGGAGCAGTTGCCGCTCGCCGTCGGAGAGCCGGAACGCCTCGCTGACGGTGTCGATGGCCTGTGGTGCCTGTCGCAGCAGGATCTGGGTGGTGGAGTTGGCGACGATGGCCTGGCCGAGCTCGGACCCGAGCAGGTCGGCCGCGTCCTGGGTCACCACGGACAGGCCGGCCCAGTGCTTGCGTGCGGACTTGGCCATACGGAGCAGGAACTGCGCACCCTCGGGGATCTTCATCAGCAGCCAGGCCTCGTCGACCACGACCAGGCGAGGGCGCCGGTCGTAGGGGTCGGAGACGCGACGCCAGATCGCGTCCAAGGTCAGGAGGGTCCCGACCGCCTTGAGCTCCTCGGGTAGATCGCGCAGGGAGAAGACGATCAGATGCGAATCGGGGCGGGTGGTCGTGTGGCCGTCGAACAACTGCCGATGGCTGCCGGAGACGAAGGGGGCCAGGCCGGCCGCGAGCTCCTTGGCCTTCGGGTCGGGATCCTCTTCGAGGATCGCCGCCAGATCCTTCAGGAGAGGTGGCCGCCGGCTCCACGTCTGTGGCGCGTGGGTGATGCCCGCTTGCCGGTACGCGGCGAGAATGGCGCGGTCGAGTGCCGCCTTGCCGGTGTTGCCGAGGGGTTCGCCGAGCATGACCGCGATCAGCGTGTGCAGGAACATTGCCCGCCGGGTGAGCGGATCCTCGCCTTGCTGGTTCTTCGGGGGCAGGTCGAGGGGGTTGAGGCGAACCTTGGGAGCGCCGAGATGGACGTAGGCGCCGCCGACCGCGTGGGCGAGGCGGGCGTATTCGTCCTCGGGGTCGATGACCGCCACCTCGATGCCCGCGTACAGGGAACGCAGGGCCTCCAACTTGGTCAGGTAGCTCTTGCCGCTGCCTGAGCGGGCCAAGGTGACGGAGTTGTGGTTGTCCTGGGCGAACCTGTCCCAGGCGACCAGGGAGGCGCTGGCGAGGTTGGCGCCGTACAGGACGGCGGTGTCGCCCAGTTCGGTGGTCAGGTCAGGGCTGGTGAACGGGAACGCCGCGGCCAGCGCGGGCGTGTCGAACGTACGCCGCATGCCGAGGTTGTCGTAGGCGAACGGGAGGGAGGAGACCCAGCCCTGCAGCTGGCGGTAGGTCACCTGGCGGGCGTCCAGGAGCAGGGATGCGGCCAGGGCGCGTACTTGGGCGCAGGCGTCATCCAGTTCGGCGGCGGAGGTGGCGTGGACGGTGAGATAGATGGAGGCGCGGAACAGCTTGGCCTGGCCGCGAGCGATCCGGGAGGCGAGGTCCTGCGCGTCTTCGGCGGCTGCCTCGGCGCCGGGATCCAGCAGCCGGCCGTGCTCGTGATCGGACCGCAGGCCGGACTCCAGCCGGGCCAGTTGCTTGCGCAGCCGGTCGGCGGCCACGAGCGACGGCACGGGCTCGATGTGCAAGGACACATCCAGCCGGCCCGGGTAGGTGAGCAGCGGTTCCAGCCAGCCGGGGGCCACTTCCCGGGGATAGCCGGTGATCGCCAGGGTGGCGCACACGCCGTCTCCGACCTGTACGTGCCGGGCATCGACGTTCACCGCCTGTGGGCCGAAGCCGGTGGGCGGGGGAGCGGTACGACGGGGTCTCACCAGGTGCCTCCCGTCGTGATGACCTCGCCGGGAAGGGCGATGTCGTCGTCGGGGAATGGAGGCGCGGAGGGGTCGAAGCAGGAGGCCAGCAGCGCGGTGACGGCGCGGGCGCCCAGAAGGCGGGCGGTGAGCCCGCACGAGCTGAGCACTCTGAACGCTTCGTCCAGTCGGCGCAGCGCTCGCGCGGCGGCCGCGTCGCGTCCCTTCGCACCTGCCACGGGCTCTCGGACGACCAGCAGGACCTGGCGCCGGAGCAGGTCATGGCGCGCGGACAGGTCACCGAGGAACGCGGCATGCTCCAAGGCGGCGGAGGCGAGCGCGGGGTGCGGTAGCCGGCGGGCGTTGTCGCGCAGCGTCGCGATGGTGTCGTTCAGGTCGACGCGTTCTGCACGAACGAGGATGTGAGCGGGGCCGGACAGGGAGTTGAGCCAGCGGCCGAAGACGGCGACCAGGGCATCCTGCTCGTCGGGGGTCCGGAGGGCGAAGCTGACGGTGGAGACCTCGGCGATCGCGGCGACGCCATCGGGGCCGAGGTCGATCAGGCCGTTTCCGGTGACACCTCGGGCGGGAAGTTTGAGCGGCGCGGGCGGACGTGGAGTGCTCGCCCCGATCCAGGTAGGTGGCATGGGGATGTCCTCGTATGTGGAGATCAGATGCTTGGGGGAGCGCTGATGCTGGAGGGCGGCCAGTACGTAGCGGTCCAGGGAGATGCCGTCGTGCTGGCCGATCGCCAGGAGAATCGCGGCGATCGCCACCGGAAGAGCGACTGCTGCGCAGACCACGAGGGGCACGTGATCGCCGACGGCCACGTACGCCGCGTACAGTCCGGCCCCGGTGCCGACGAGGATGGCCACCTGCCGGGCGGTGAGCGACGCGATGATCTTGTCCGGCTGCTCGACGTCGGCCGGGATCCGCGCGATGGAGTCGTCCCAGCTCACTTGCCGCCATCCTTCCGCGGCGTGCGTGCGCGACGGCCGGATCGGTCAGGGGTACGGCCCCGGTTCTCCGGCCACTCCACCTGTCCCGGGATCGGGGCGTTGGGGGGCACGATCGGCCGCACCGGACGTTGAGTCCTGGGCGGTTCGACCGCGCGTCGGGGGTTGGAGACCGCTCTGTCCCTGAGCGTTTGCATCTGAGCGAGGCCGGCGGGGCCGTTGGAGTAGTAGACCTCCCGCGGATATCCGTAGACCGGGGTGGTCGGGGACACAGGCGGCTTGACGACCGGAGCGGGCTTGTAACGGCCCTGGATGGCCGGCCCGGTCGGCGCGTGCTTGATCGGCGCCGGTTCCCAGTCCGCTGCTCGAACCGGGCGTCGTGCCCAGGTCGGAGCATGCTTCGCCGGGCCTTGACCGCTTCGGGCGGCGGAGATGGCAGTAAGTGTTGTTGCCGCGGCAGTTCCGGCAGGACCACCGATGGCGCCGCCGATGACCCTTCCAGCGACAGCCAGCTTGGCCCTCTTGCCGATGCTGCCTCCGCTTCTGCCGCCGCGAAGGTGGACAGCCTTGAGGACGGGCGAGGTGAGCTTGGACAGCAGGGCGTACTTGACGATGCTCACAACCGCCGACCGGCTGCCACCCTTGCTGAAGATCCGCCGTGAGATCCAACCGGGGATCCGCACCAAGATGATCAACAGGCAGAGAACCAGGACGAGGTTGACCAGCTGCCCGGTGGCGGTCAGCCCCAGGAGCCGCCTGCCGTCCTGGTTGAAGAAGATGCGGACGGCCATGACCAGCGTGAGCGACTGAGCGACCTGAATGACGAGTAGGCCGGTGATCGCCCGCCACCAGAACCTCGCCACGCCTTCGGTGTGCGGCAGCGCGTGGCAGGCCAGGGCCAGAGGCGCGGCAACCACCAGGAGCAGGACCAGTGCTGTGCGCGTGACGAAGCTGATCAACAGCAGGACCAGCAAGATGATCGCGACGAGGATGAGCAGGATGTAGAAGATCTGCGTGGTGCTCGACGGCATCAGGAGGAGCATCTGGATCTGCTCCGCCGCCCGCTTGGTGTCGAAGTCCTGCCCGAGGAGGGCTGTGGACAGAGCGTTCGCGGTCTCGATGAGCTTGCCGCAGATCAGGAAGCTGGCGTTAGTCACCAGGATGGCCATCGCCAGCCTGGGCAGCACCTCTTTGACCGTGTAGCGGGTCTGGACGGTCTGATGCCCCATCGCGATGATGGCGCCGATCGTGGCCAGAAGGGCGAAGGCGGAGTTCGCGATGACGACGGTCGCCTGCCACACGTCGAAGATCCGGTCGGAGCTGGACACCTGGGGTGTGGCCAGCAACGTCGCCCCGAGCATCTGGAGCAGTGGCTTGATGGCCGACGCGGCGAGAGCGGCGAACCAGCCGTTGATCTGCTTGATGATCCAGTCGCCGATGCCGAAGCTGACCGGGGATGGGAAGGACGGAAACCCGGGAACGGGCGGGGGCGTGGGTTCTGCCCACGCGATGCCGGCCGATAGCCCGATCAGAGAGGCGGCAGCGACGGCAATCAGGAGGACGCGAGCGGTTGCCGCTGCGATGGCAGACGACGTCATGGGGGTCACCCGCCGCCCACGATCCGCTTGAGCACGCTGACGAACAGCGGCGCCAGGATGGCAAGGCCGTAGCCGAACGCGGCGGCCTTGAGTGCCGCCTTGGCCTTCTGGACTTCGCCGGGATCCCCGCCTGCCACCAGGTAACGCAGACCGCCGATGGTGAGCATGAGCGTTGCCAGTCCGGCAAGCAGCCCGATGAGCCAGTTCCGGAGATTGTCGAAGACCGTGTTGAGATCCTTCGGCACTGCCGCGGCGTATAGATGACGCGTGGGCTCGGCTGCCGCCGCCTGTGCCGCGGCGGCGAGAACGACGGCAACCGTTGCCGCCATCACGATGGCGCGGAGGAAATAGCGCCGGGGTCGTGGTGATGAGAGGTTCCGCGCGGAGCCGGTGGGGGTGCCCCAGCCTCCCTTCTGCTTGATGATGCCGGGCTTCGGATCTGAGGTGATCCGGCCCCGCGCGGAAGTCTTGGGGGTGTTCTCCGCCCGTCTGCGGATGGCGGAGGTGACGGCTCGGGCCAGAGCTGGATCGAGGTCGCCGGCAAGAACGGCATCGGCAAGAATCGAGTCGTGACGCCGTTGCCGTGCCTGGTCTGATCCGGATGCCGGCCCGGGCATGTCAGGGTGGTGGGCCGCTTCGGCCTCAGCCTTCTGCCGGGCCCGCTCGCCTGCGCCGCGAGCCGCGGCGCAGAGCCGCTGCAGGACGTTGCACGGGGCGAGGTCGATGTTCTTGACGGCGCTGATGAAGGCGGCCAGCACAGCGGCCTCGACGTCGTCCCGTTTCCCGCGTGCGAGATAGAGGCCGAGTCGGCCGCAGATCTTCCGTAGGGCCGGCTCGGCCATCCCGGCCGTTGCGACCAGCCATTGCCGGCCTTCACCGCGTGCCCGGATCACGAGCTCGCGCCAGGCGCCATCCTTCGTCGAGTCGGGCAGGGTAGGTGCGCTCAGCAGATCGCGAAGCTCCGTCAGCAGGACGGGACGTCGGGGCAGGCCGTGGGGGAGGTCCCTGCCGTCGAGGGCCAAGCCGCCGGGAGCGCACGCCAGGAGTTGGAAGACGTGCTCGGCGACATCGAGGGGTGAGCGGTTCCTGAAGGGCGTCTCGCGAAGGTCGGTACTCATCGGGCTGCTCCACTGCGAGAGGAATTTCGGTCTCGCAACCCGGTTTAGGAGCTACTTCTGGCATCCCTCTGGCGGTCCTTCGCCAGTGGCCTTGCGCTGACAATCGGCCCTTGGCGCCGCCAGATGTCGCCGTCTGCCGCTGATGGCATGTCAGAGCTGCGCCAGAGGCTCGCCGAAGGTTCTTGTTGGCCTGTGAAGGCGCCCTACAGCGGTTCACCGCGGGACATGGGCGTGCGGATCTGAGGCCCGCCCCAACAAGCGATGACTACGCGCACGCATGCCGCATCATCGACGTCCAAGATCTCGGGTTCATCCGTTTCGGATGGCCGAAAGGAAGCGAGGTCGTCTCTGACTCCGGTCCTGCGGCTGCTCCTCGGCTATGCCGCCCAGGGGGTGGCGCGATGAGGCAGCCCTACTGGACCGACGGTCCCACCACCCTCTACCTCGCCGATGCGCGGGAGATGCTCGCAGAGCTCCCGGGCGCGTCGGTGGACTGCCTGGTCACCAGCCCTCCGTACTACGGCCTTCGCGACTACGGCGTGGACGGGCAGTACGGCCAAGAGGACAGTCCGGCCGCCTACGTCGAGACCCTCAGGACAACCTTCCGTGAGGCGCGCAGAGTGCTGGCCGATGACGGGACGCTCTGGCTCAACATCGGCGACTGTTACGCCTCGAACTCGGACGGCTGGGCCCGAGGTGCCGGCTACAACGAACTCCAACCCATGGTCCGCCCCCGTTCCCGGCAGTCCGTGCCGCCCAAGAACCTGCTCGGCATGCCGTGGCGCGTCGCCTTCGCATTGCAGGAGGACGGCTGGATCCTGCGGAACGCCATCGTCTGGCACAAGCCGAACGCGATGCCGCAGTCCGTGCTCGATCGCGTCTCCACCCGATACGAGATGCTCTTCCTGCTCGTGAAACAACGCCGCTACTGGTTCGACCTGGATGCCATCCGGGAGCCCTGTGCAGGCGACCGCTCTCTGTCTCGCCGCGCGCACCAGGGCGGCAACGAGCCCAACAGCATCGCGACACCCTGGCCTGATGACGGCAAATACCGCGAGGACCAAGGCGCCTTCTGCGGCAAGCGCCACGGCACCTCCATGTCAGCGACGGGGCAACGGCATACCGCCGGGCACCCACAGGGCCGAAATCCCGGAGACGTCTGGTCCATCTCCACCCGCCCCCTCAAGGCGGCACACTTCGCGGCATTCCCCATCGATATCCCACTACGGGCCATTGCCGCCGGCTGCCGGCCCCACGGCACGGTCTGCGACCCGTTCGCCGGAGCGGCAACCACGGCACTTGCCGCACGGCAACTCAACAGATCATTCATCGGGATCGAACTCAGCGAACAGTTCTGCGAGCTCGCCCGCGCTCGCATCCTTGCCGCCGTCGCCGACTCGACTTCGATGAGTTCCGAGAGTGACTGGAAGGTTACATAGGGCCTGCTCAGGGCCTCCCGAACGGGCTTCGGCGGCGTAGTCTGCAGGGCCTGGTCAACCGCGAAGCGGGCGGTCGGCCTTGCCCGTCGACGCCACCCGATCGATAGAGCGGAAGGCGACGAGATCGAGGCGCGGCAGCCTGAAGCCGTCTGGGAGGTTCTGCGTTGCCCGTTCGAGCGACACCAGCCGTGAGTTCCTCTTGGCATCACGCCAAGGGGGACGAGGCGGGCCAGGCCACCGAGATTCTTCTCCCGGTGGCCTGGTTCGGCCGCGCCTGCACTGAGAACCGGCAATACGATGCCCAATTCGTGCCGCGCCGACCATCTGTCTCTGGCGACGCTCTGGCAGTGGGCGCGTTGCCTGTCGTGCGGTTCATGCCGAGATGGACATGGTGTTCTCAGGCGACGGTCAAGAGGGTCCGGTCGCTTGCGGTGTGGTCGTACTGCAAGGGCCGATCGCCGCAGGCGGGTGACCAGAAGTGAGCGGGGCAGTTGTCGAGTCCGTTGCTCCCGTCCAGAATCCGCCGGGTTCCGAGGGGCACCCCGCCTCGATGACGCGACTGCCAGTCGTGGAGAAGCCGTCGTCAGACCGGTGGATTCGACGTACGACCACAGGAGCTGTGTTCGTACTGGCCGCGATCGCTGCCGTCGTGTCGTACCGGCACATGCGTGAGCTGGCTCTGGCCCACGGCGAGGACGAGCTCGCCGCTGCGCTCATTCCGCTGGCGGTGGACGGCACGATTGTGGCGGCTTCGATGTCGCTCCTCGGCGCCAGCAGGCAGGGGCTTCGCGGCGGTCTTCTCCCATGGGCTCTGTTGATCATCAGTAGCTTGGCGAGCATCGGGGCGAACGTTGCGGTGGCGGAACCGACGGTGATCGCTCGGCTGATCGCCGGCTGGCCCAGCCTGGCGCTTATCGGCGCATACGAGATGTTGATGTGCCAGGTCCGGCAATCTGCTGACCGTGCCGAATCAGGGCGTGGCACCCTCCGCCATGAGACATCGCGGTCGGAAGGGCCGATGAGGGGGTCTTTCACATCGACCTCTTCGGAAGGGGAGCGAGCGCTCCAGCGCAGGGCTTGGGCATGGGCCACGACGATTGCGCATGAACAAGGACAACTTCCAACTGGGGCGGTGATTGCCCGGCAGTTCGAGCGCTCGTCACGATGGGGGCGACTGGTCAAGAGGGCAGGCGCGACGGGGGAATTGGGATGAGCTGATGCGTCGGACGTGCGGGCATCAGGCATTTCGGCTTGGATCGGTCCTTCATTGCTGATCGGTTTCGCTAGGTGCTGCTCCCTCGCGGCGTGGCTGAGGGGGCGTTCGCTGCCGGTGACGGTTGGACGTCACGCGACATGGAGAAACCGTCAGCCGTTGTACTAATCGATCCATGTACTCTGCGTGATAGTGTGATTGCATTCAGCAAGGTTCCTGATTTCCCGCCATCAGGAGGCTTTTCGTGGCTCCTTCCCCCGGATCCGTAGTTCTGCTCTCCGCTGTGCTTGTCGTCGCCTCCGCGCCCCTTATGCCCGCTCCGGCTGTTGCTGCGGCAGCCCCCGGACTCAGCAACCGATATGAGACCTTCACTCCGGCCCGAGCAGGCATATGCGGTTTTGAGACCAGAGGCGATTACGTCCATCTCTCGTCTTCTGTCTGGGAAGCGTCCGGACACGGATGGTGGGTCAACATCAACTGCAACGCGACGACGGCGGTCGTCACAGTGCAGTTGCAGCAGCGCATTGACGGTGAGTGGCGAGATGCCGGTACGGCAGGCAAAGCCACGGTCCGATCCGGCGGTGGTGCTGGCCACCGCGCCACCGGTCGAGCAACATGTCACAGCAGCACTGTGACGGAGTGGCGTAGCGTCATCGACGTGGACGTCGTCAGCGTGCTCGACCCGCCGAACACGCTCACCACGGGCGGGCGGAACATCCGCTGCAGGCAGTAGGACGAGAGGTGACCGTGAGCGTTGCAGTCGACAGTACGATGTTCGCAGCCTTGCATGGCGAACTGACGCCTTACTCATGGCGAGAGTCGACTCCGGCTCCCGACGCCTACAGTCTGTTCGCCGCTCGATCGTCGGCGATGGGATGGCTCACCGAGCCCACCGGAGACGACTGCGGCCTGTGGGGGATGAACGACGCCGGGTTCGACTCTTCGGCCGGTCTTCGACACTCCCGTGCTGCCTGGTTCCAGGTGTCGCTGCCCACGCCGACCGGGGTCGATCGACCGCTGCCTGTCCAGCCGTTCCTGGCCTGTGCACAGAGTGTCGCCGCTCACGTGGGCGTGCTGCATCTGAAGGCCCTTCAGGTTCTGCTGCCGGTGCAAAGCCTGGTCTCGCCTGGAGTCGAGGCCCGGCGCACCGGCGCCGTGGTGCGACTTCTGCAGGAGATCGGCTGGTTCGCCGACCTTCGATCACGGGAGAGAACGCGCGTACGGGTGACGCTGGACGGCGGACAGAATGCGTCGATTCGATCTGTGGCACCGGACATGATCGACTGGCTGCGAGAGCTGAAGCAAGACGTCTTTGACGACTTCTTCCTCACCGACGATGACCCTGTCCTGCTGTGCCCTGCCATTACCGATGAGTTGTGGTTCGGCCCGGCCCTGCACCGGGTGACCGTCGACGGCACCCTGGTCGAGTGGTCGCTGGACAGCCTCGGATGGCTGGCGGCGCTTCTCGCGGAAGCCGGCCGCCGTTATCAGCTCGACTCTCCGCTCATGCTGTCAGCAACTGCTGATGCGTGAATCCGAGTCAGCCATCCATGCGGCAGCGAATCTCCGACGGTGATCGTCGGTCAAACCTGGACCGAGACTCGGGCGCGTCGAGTGAACCGTCACGTCCCAAAGGCTGACCATCGACGAACTCCTGGGCGTCGGCCTCGTCGTCGGTGTGCTTTTCCCTGGGAACACCGCTACCTGGTCAACCTGCTTGGCAAGCCGGGTCACTACGATGACCGCGATGCCTGTGCAATTCTCAACATGGTCATGGGCGACCACCGGATCTGCTTCGTGCGCCGGGGCGACTGTGTCGATGCTGCTCCCTATCGAGTTCATCAGGACTGCGGCGGAGTGGATTCCCCGGTGTAGAGCGGGAGAACGCCGAGCTCCGCGAGACGTTGATCTCCCTGAAAAAGCGGGCGCCTTCCCCGTATCGGAGACCCGATGACGCTCGCCAAGTGCGAGCTCGTCGACGTGGAGAAGGCGCATCACGCAATTGCCCGGATGCGTGCTTGGCTGGGCGTGTCCCGCTCGGGTTACTACGAATGGCGCGAGCGGCCCGGCCGTGGCCACCGCGCGACGCCGGGCGCTGCTGGCCGCGTCGGTCGCTGAGATCTTCGCCCTGCCCGATTGACGGAAACCCGTTCATTGGATTCGAAAGACACTTATAAGCCTCTCGTGAAATCCACACTACTCTAGCCATTCTGTTGATAGAAGAAGCGCAAAGCTGGCGATACCATGCCGAGAGTCCTGACCTTAAGGAGGATGTGCGGGTGTCCAGAACGAGCAGACGCTACGTCGATTATCGAGAGCCAGACACAACTCGATCTCGCCCGAGTGTGAGCCGCTATCTAGGAAACGTCATCGACGAGACGAGAGACTTTCTCGACGACGTTCTCGATCGTGGATACGACTTCGAAAGGGGGGTGCGAAGGTCGGCACGCCGGGCGCTGGACGAGCGGGCTAGCCGTCCACGTCAGAGCCGCCGGGCATACCGCTTTGAGGAGGATGACCACCGTCGTTATGAACTCGACGACGAGTTGAGGCAGAGACTCGGCGAGCTTCGCGACGAACTGAGCCGCCTGTCGCGCAGGCTGGATGACATCTCCGCTTCTCAACAGGACGGCCCGGAGTAGGCGCCCGCGGTGACGTCCCGCAAGAGCTCCGGACAGGGTCGACTTCGGTGAGCGGAGGCCGGTTACACAAAGTCGTGAGCGTCATGGCCGGGCTGATGGCCGAGGAGCTCAAACAGCGAGGCAAGGTGTTCAGGAGCGAGAGAGGTTCAGCCTGGGAGTTCGAGCAGTGGCGTCCCCAGGCGATCAGGAAGGCGTTCGAAGAACTGGGACCGTTCTACACCAAGGTCGGCCAAATCCTGTCAACGCGCCCAGACCTCGTGTCTGAGCCCGTTCGGCAGGAGCTGGGCAAGCTGCACGATCAGGTGACACCGGCCCCGTTCACCGTCTTCGAACCCGTCCTGGAGGAGGAACTCGGTCTGGACTGGCGGCGGAATTTTCGGGAAATCGAGACCGCTAGGCCGCTGGGAGCGGCTTCCCTCGCCCAGGTTTACCGAGTCACCTTGCGGGATCGACGGCCAGCGGTGATCAAGGTGCAGCGGCCGGACATCGAGCCCATCATCCGCGCGGACATGGCCATCTTGCGTCGGGCGACGCGGCTGGTTGGGCGCTGTGCGCCCAAGTTCACCAGCGTCCTGGACCTCGACGCGATGCTTGGCGTGATCTTCGATGCCATGCGACCGGAACTGGACTTCCGCCTGGAGGCCGGCAACATGGATCGGGCACGGCCGATAGTCGGGCAGTTCGAGACGCTGAGCGTTCCTGAGGTGCTGCACGCGACACCGCGGGTGCTGATTCAGGGGCTGGCGCCCGGATATTCGATCAGGGACGCCAAGCGGCCGGACTTCCTATTGGACGAACGCCTGGAGATAGGCCGGGATCTGCTCGCCCTGATGTTTCACAGCTACTTCATCCATCGCACATTCCATGCCGATCCACATCCAGGCAACATCTTCGTCGCGCCGGGGGAGAAGGCATCGATCATCGACTGGGGAATGGTGGGCAGCATTGACCGCCATCTCAGCCACTCGATGGTGCGAGTCCTGCTCGGTCTGGTGCTCAACGACGCTCCCACAGCCGCGAGAGCGTGGACCGAGATGGGGTACCTGACTCAGTGGACGCAGTTGCGGGCGTTCGCCTCGGACATGGCTCTTATCGTGCCCAAGGTGCATGCGGCCTCGCTTGAAGAGCTGAACTTCGGCGTCACCCTCGGCACCGTGCTGAGGCAGTCGGCCAAGCGGGGGATCGCCACCAGTCCCATGGTCTCGATCCTGGCCAAGTCCTTCGCCAATCTGGAGGGGGCGGTCCGCTACCTGGCTCCGGAGCTGATGGTAGTCGAGGTGTTCCAGGAGGAACTGCCCGGCATCCTGTTCGAGCTCGCGGCCGAGCTCTTCTCTCCAGCGCAGACCGCCAAATTGTTCACCGACCTCATGCTGACCGCCACAACCGGCTACGACAGCATCCGCAGTGTCGTGCACGACCTGGCCGATCAGGAATTGTCCGTGCAGGTCCGCAAGGGGTTGCAGCCCGACGTGGGGGGGAGCTTACTCAAGAAGCTCGGCATCGGCTCAGCGTCGCTGCTGGCCGGGGCACTGGCCGTCCACCTGCTGCGCAAGCGCTGATCGGCCATCTGCGCCGATCAGGAGAGCACCAGGTCAGCCGCCTTCTCCCCGATCATGATCGTAGCAGCGTTGATATTGGCTGAAGGAACGCGGGGCATGATAGAGGCGTCGGCCACCCGGAGGCCGTCCACGCCATGGATGCGCAGGTCAGGAGCCACGACGGCTCGCGGATCCGTTCCCATCCGACAGGTTCCCGCCTGATGATGATAGGTGCTGACCGTCTGCCGGACGAACGCCCGCAGATCCGAGTCGTCCTTCACGCTGGGGCCTGGCAGCACTTCGACGCTGCGCCAGTTGCGCAGCGGTGCCTGATCGCCGATGTCGCGGCACATCCGCACGGCCTGCACCAGCACCTCCAGATCAGCGGGCTCGGTCAGGACCTGAGGGTCGGCCCGCACGGCAACATCTGGGTCGGCGCCAGCGAGCCGCAACGTTCCGCGCGACAACGGCCGTACCAGCCCGGCTGCGATGGTGTAGCCGTGACCGGGTGGCGGTAGCAGTCTGGGCGGGTAGACCAGGTGCATCAGGACCGGCATGAGATCCGGGGCCGGCCCCGGATGCCGACCACTGTGGGCAAACAGTTGAGCCTCAGCGAAATTGCGCGTGCGCCAGGGTAGCCAGCGGGCTGACCTGTAGACCACGGGAACCAGCAGATGGTCGTGCAGGTTTTGGCCGACCCCCGGCAGGTCGGTGATGACGGGCAGATCCAGCGCCCGTAGGTGTTCGGCCGGCCCTATGCCACTGCGCAGCAACAGCGCAGGCGAACCGATGACGCCCGCGCACACGATCACTTCGGTGTGCGCTCTGGCGACGTGAGTCCGTGCACTGCCCGTCACGATGCGACCCGGCTTCGACTGGTGGCGCTGCGAGTACTGCACTCCCACCGCGCGACCGGCGTTGAACAGGATGCGGTGCGCCAGGACGCCGGTGGTGACAGTAAGCAACCGGTGATTCAGAAGCGGACCGGCGAAGCCGTTCCAGGCGGAGACGCGTCGCCCGTCGCGGGTGTTGAGGTGATTGCAGCCGACGCCGGTCATGTTCTCGCCGTTGAAATCATGAGTGAGCGGATGGCCGTATTCCTGGGCCGCTTGAAGAAAGGCCAGGGAGAGCGGGTTGGGGTCGGTGATGGGCTCGACGGGCAGCGGGCCGCCGCTGCCGTGGTGGAGCGCAGGGCCGAGCGCATAGTCTTCTGAGCGCTTGAACAGCGGCAGTACGTCCTGCCAGCTCCACCCATGGCAGCCTGCCTGCGCCCAGGCGTCGAAGTCGTGAGCGTGGCCGCGCACGTAGACTGCGGCGTTGACCGCGCTGCCGCCGCCCAGCACGGTACCGCGCGTCCAGCGCAGTCGGCGTCGATACGCCTCTCGCTGCGGGATGGTCGCCAAGTTAGCGGTATGACGGCTCAGCAACAGCAGGGGCCAGCCGCGAGGATCGCGGATGAGTGGGCCGGTAAGGGGACCCGTGTCTGGGCCGCCCGCTTCCAGAAGGTGGACCGAGTGCCCCGCGTCCAGCAGCCTGCGAACCAGGACGCTGCCTGCTGATCCTCCTCCGACCACGACATACTCCGCTGGGGATGGGTCGGTTGTCAAAATACACCTCCATAATCTCAGGTCATCATACACACAATATTCCTTTTCGCACTGTAACGTCTGTTCGTAAAAGGTACAGAGCTTGCTCGATGGTAATTGTGGGGCGCATGCAGTGCGTCAACATGCAAATTCACGCATCATTGACACATGAGTAAATGCATGATTGCCTGAAGAGTGATTTGCTCGCCATGGCAGCCGCGGCAGTTTTATGCCTCGACCTGATGACTGAGCGTGCAGCACAAGTGAGGGAAAGCAGCTCGATGTTGATGACCGCGGCCGTGACCAAGGCGGCCGGAGCCCCGTTTGAATTACGGCAGGTCGAATTGGCAGAACCGTCCGCCGGAGAGGTTCTCGTCCGGCTGGTGAGTTCGGGGATCTGCCGCAGCGACCTCATCGTCCGTGATCAGTGGTATCCGGTGCCTCTGCCCGTCGTGCTCGGACACGAAGGCGCCGGCATAGTCGAGGCGATCGGAGCCGGTCCGGCTGGCGACACGGCGCTCAGCGTAGGCGACCACGTCGTCCTCAGCTTCGATTCCTGCGGCACCTGCCGGTCCTGCCTGCAGGGCGCCCCGGCCTATTGCGCGAACTTCGTACCGCGCAACTTCAGTGGCACCAGGCGGGATGGCACGACCGCGATCCGGCTCGCCGGGGCGCCCGTGCACGGCTTCTTCGGCCAGTCCTCCTTCGCCACCCACTCCCTGGCATCGCTGCGCTGCGTCAGCAAGGTTCCCGAAGAGCTTCCCCTCGACCTGCTCGGGCCCCTGGGCTGCGGCGTGCAGACCGGAGCCGGCAGCGTGCTCAACAGCTTGCGCTGTGAACCCGGCAGTAGCATCGCCGTGTTCGGGGCGGGCGCGGTCGGCTGCAGTGCGGTGATGGCGGCGGTGATCGCCGGATGCGCGCCCATCGTCGCGGTCGGACGTAACCCCGCCCGGCTGCGGCTGGCCGAAGAACTTGGGGCCACCCACACCATCGACCTGGCCAAGACCGATCCCGTCAAGGAAGTGCGGGCGCTGACGGCGAACCAGGGCGTCGACTACAGCATCGAGGCCGCCGGGGTGCCGTCCGTGTTGCGCATGGCGGTCGACTCGCTCACTGCTCACGGTGCGTGTGGCCTGCTGGGGGGCGCCGCTCCCGGCACCGAGGTGGCGTTGGAGATGTCCGGTCTGATGTTCGGCCGTCAGATCCGCGGCATCGTCGAGGGCGACAGTGTTCCCCAGGTCTTCATCCCGCTTCTGGCCCAGTTGCACGCCCAAGGGCGCCTGCCGTTCGACAAAATGATCACCGCTTATCCGTTCGACGAGATCAACCGGGCAGCCGCGGACTGCGAACAGGGCGTCAGCCTCAAGCCGATCCTGCTTTTCGGAGAGCGATGATGGGACGCACGGCCTTGATGTTCCCCGGCCTCGGCTCCTATTTCCCCGCCGCGTTCTCGGCATGCCCGCAGGGGCGCCGGATCGTCGAAGAGGTTGCGGCGCAGGTTGACTCCGCGTCACGGCCATACGGCCTGCCCTCGATGACTCCCGCACTCCTTCACGCGCCCGCCGCAGGCGGACAACCACCCGGCGAGGACCTGATGGTGCTGGCGGTGTTCGCCGCCGAGGTCATCTGCCATCGCCTGCTTGCGCAGAGTGGCAGCCTCGCCGCTGACGTGCTGTTCGGCCATAGCCTCGGCGAGTACGCGGCGCTCGTCGCCGCCGGCGGGCTGTCGGTCACCGACGGCGCCACGCTGCTGTGCGAGCGCGGCGCTACCCTTCGCCGTCATGCCATCCCTGCGGGCGCGATGCTGGCGCTGTCCCTTACTCCCCGGCAAGCCCGCCAACAGGTGGCGGCCTACGGGCAGACAGTGATCGCGGCGATCAACGGTCCGGAACAAGTGGTGCTGTCCGGACCGGCAGAAGAGATCGACCGGCTGCTGCGCGACAGCGATGGCCAGGTCGGCCCCGCCAAGCGGCTGCGTACCGGCGCCTACCCGCAACACCATCCCCTGCTCGCCCGGGCCTACCAGGACTATCTGCAAAGCCTGGGGAGCATCAAGCCGAAACCGCTGAGCTGCCTGGTCTACTCGCCGGTCCTGGGTCGCTATTACCTCGGCTGTGACGACCTCGCCCTGTCTCTGGCCCTGCAGATGATTTTGCCGGTCGACTTTCTGAGCGCCGTCAGAGAACTACACGCGAGCGGCGTGCGGACCTTCGTGGAGTGCGGCCTGAAGCGCACACTGTGCGACCTGGTGGAGGCGGCTGTGCCCAGCGCCCAGGCCATCGCGCCGTTCAGGACGCGAACGACTCCGGCCCACATCCGCGCCACTCTCGGCATGCCCGGCCGCCCATAGGAGGAAAGAGATGAGTCCCACTCGTCAAGAACTGATCGCGCAGCTCAGGACAATGTACGCCCAAGTGCTGGAATATCCCGCAGAGATCGTCACCAGCGACATCGACCTGGAGGCCGAACTCGGCCTGGACTCACTCCAGCACCGGCTCGTCATGGCCCGCGTCATGGACCGTTTCCACTTCACTCCGAAGGATCACGACCAGCCGACTCCCCTGACGGTGGAGGCGATCGCCGATCAACTTCTCAACGCTACGTGAACAGCGAAGGAGGAACGTCGGCGCTGGTAGCAGTGGTCGGGGCGGGCCTGGTCGTGCCCGGCGCGAGCAGTCCAGAGGAATTCTGGAACCTCACCCGGCAGCCCGTGCCGGTCTTCCGCGAGCCACGCCGCTTCAACGCGCGTGACTTCTACTCCGCCGATCCCGCTGCCGAAGACCGTACCTATGGCCGTATGTATGGTGAGATTATCGACTGGAGTCCGCATCCGCGTCTGGAATCCGTCTGGGCACGCTCACGCAGCGATCTGCAGGTGGCATGGTTACGGCACAGCCTGCTCCAGACTCTCGACACCGTGGCCGTCGCAGCAGAAGCGCCGTGCGCAGTGATCGTGGCGGCCAGCACCGAGGCGAGCCACGAACTCGACATCGCCCTGGCCGCGGACCTCGCGGCCGACGGTGTGGCCCGTCTTCTGGACGGCGATCCTGAACAGCACCGCCACCGTCTGCGGCGCGTCCTGGCCGAGGCTGATTCGTGCGCGCAACGGCCCCACGCCGATTTCTTGCCTCATGCTCAGGTACTGCGCGCCGTGGATGGCCTGCTGCCCGGCCACGCCCAAGTCCTTGTGGTGGACAACATCTGCCCTGCCGCGCTCTACGCCGTCGACCTGGGGGTCAAGCGGTTGCTCGACGGTGAGGCCAAGGTCGTGTTCTGTGGCGGCGTGAGCAGCCACGGCCCGCTGCGCCAAGTCTACTTCGCCAAGGTGGGAGCACTGTCGCGCTCCGGCGACGTGCGGGCCTTCGACGCGGACGCCGACGGCACGATGTTCTCCGATGGCGCGGCGATGGTGGCGCTCAAACGCCTGGACGACGCGCGGCGCGACGGCGATGACGTACTCGGACTTCTGGTGGGCTTCGGCGGTGCCAGCGACGGGCAGGGGAAGGCGATCTTCGCGCCGCATTCGCAAGGCCAGGTCAGGGCGATACGGCGAGCACATCTGGTCAACGATCTGCCCGCCGAGCATGTCGCGTGGACCATCGCGCACGGTACCGCGACCATCACCGGCGACCAGATCGAACTGCACTCGATCGCCAGTGCATATCCCGGCGGGACATGGGTGACCTCGAACAAGTCCATCGTCGGCCACACCGGGATGGCCTGCGGCGTCGTCTCGGTCGTCCAGGCGCTGTCCGGCTTGGCGCACGGAACCGTCCCCGTGCAGCACCGCTTCACCGCGCCGCGGGCGGCCGATGCGAACTCACCCGCCAGGATCCCACGGAGAGACACGGCCTTCCCCGAGCCTCGCCCGGTGGTCGGCGTCTTCGCCTGCGGCCTGGGCGGCATCAACGGGTATCTGCTTCTGCAACATCCCGAGCGGCCCAGTCGAGGACTTGTCTCAAGCCCGCCCGCGCTCACCGATGAGGTGGGACTCATCGGGTGGAGCGCTCATCTGCCGGGCGGCCCCGATTGGGAGGAGGTGCGGCGCAATCTCGCCGCCGGCTCGCCGCTGAGCGCCGAGCCGCACTTCGGTGAAAGCTATATGGTGCCGCCCTTCGAGCGCATTCGAGTGGCCCCCGGCATCGCCTCGCAACTCGACCGGAGCCAACTCATGGCGCTGTCAGTGACCGCTGACCTTGCGGATCGGCATGGCCGATTCTGGAAGGGGCTCGAGGAACGCACCGCCGTCTTCGGCGCACACTATGGCCCCACCCATCTCGCCTGCGACTCGGCGTTGCGCTGCTTTGCCGACCGCATCGAGCACGCCCTGGCCGGGACCGACGAGGATCCGGCTGGCGCCGCCTTCTTCGCCCGGCATCGCGACACGACCCCGCCCATCGGCGCCTACACCCTTCCTGGCCGGATGCCCTGCGTGGCATTGGGCTGGATCGCCAACCGGAACAATTTGCACGGGCCCACCATGATGGTGGACTCCGGTCTCTCCTCCGGACTCAGCGCCCTGCACGTCGCGATCGCCTACCTGCGGCGCGCCGAGGTTGATCTGGCCCTTGTGATCGGCCTCAACACCGGCCCCGCCGAGCAGCATGCCCGCCATCACAGCGTGGACCCTGGTCAGATCGCGGAGGGCGCGTTCCTGCTGGTTCTCACCCGGCTACAGCTCGCCCGACAACGCCGCTGGCCGGTTTCCGCGCTGCTACGCGCCACCTCCCCCCCTACCGTCTGGGCGGCACCGGCCTGTGCGCCGCAGCGGCCCACCTATCTGGCCGCCGACGCGATTGTCGACGTGCTGCGCGCCGCCGAGGCCGGCACGGCCCGCACCATCACCGGCCCGTACAGCCCGGCGATCACCATCGTCCCGCAGACGAGCGGACAAGGAAGGCCATGCTAGAGCGCCACCTGGCGGTGTTTCATCCGCGGCCGGGCATGCCCATCCGGCCCCCCATCCCTGCCCTGCCTCCGGGCACGCTGGTCCTCACCGACACACCCTGTCTCGCCGAGCAGATCTCCGCCATGCCGGAGGCGACTCAGACGACGGTCGTGTGCACTGACCCCAGCGCTCGGACAGGTCAGATCATCACGCACGCGACCGAGGACACCTTCGTCGGCACACCCGAGAACGCCCTTGCACGGGTGTGTGCGATCACGTCGCTGCACGACGCCCCTTGGCCGAGATCGGTCCCTGAGCGGCTGCTCACCTTGCAGGAACTGCTGTTCCTGGCCGCGCGCCGGATGGCCACCATCACCGCACCGGTCGGCAGATCGCTGGCTGTCTTGGTGCTGGATCCGCTGCTCCGCGGCGTGCCACACCCGCACTCGGCTCTGCTGACGGGGTTCGTCAAGTGCGCCACCTGGGAGCTGACCGGCCACGAGACGTACGCTGTCGTCACCGACGCGCCGATGGATCAGGCGTTCGGCCAGCTCGAGGTGGAGTCCACGTATCAGCGGGGACTGCCCGTCGCCCATTATCGGCACGGTCGGCGGTGGGAGGAACGGCTTGTTCCTGCGCCGCTCACCGCGGCGAGCGGCGCACCGGTCCTCACTGACGACAGCATCGTGGTGGCCGCAGGTGGTGCGCGAGGTATCACCGCGACCGCGCTGCTGGGCCTGCTCGGCACTGCCCGGCCGACCCTGTGGCTGCTGGGCAGCACTCCCGCGACCGACCTCACCCGCTCGACGACACTTCCGGAAGGTGTCGACCGCGCCAGCTACATACGCGAGAGCCTGCGCCGTTCACCTGGCTCTCACCCCGCCGAGCACGGCAAGGAGTACGAGCGGCTGCGCCGCATCGCCGAGATGCGGCGGATGTTGAGGGCGATGAGAGCGCGCTGCGGCGCTGCGAACGTGCACTATCTCACCTGTGACGTCACCGACCCGGCGGCCGTGGACGCAGCCGCCGCACAGGTGTATGGGGCGCATTCACGCGTGGACCTGCTGGTCAACGCCGCCGGCATCGGCGGCGCCCGCGCGCTCGCCGGCAAATCCCTTGACGTCTTCCGCCGCGTGCGCGGCGTGAAGATCGACGGATATCGCCACTTGAAATCGGCCTTCTGTTCGCCGCCTCCCGAGCTGTGGTGCAGCTTCAGTTCCATCGCCGGAGCCATCGGCCTGACCGGTGAGAGCGACTATGGCCCCGCCAACGACCTGCTGAACCTGGCCGCCCGCTATGAAAGTACCCACTTCGGATGTCGTGAGCTTGCCATCTGCTGGACCATGTGGGGCGAGTCCGGGCTCGGGCCTCGTTCAGGTTTCACCGAATACACCCGTTCTACCGGACGGCTCAGTCTCCTGTCCGATCTGGAAGGGCAGCGGCTGTTCGGCGACGAACTCCGCGCAGATCGGGGCCCGCAGCACGCGGTGATCGTGCACCTGGGCCTGGCCGAACACCACACGATCCGCACGCAGTTTCCCCGGCTGCCCGCCGACGGCAACGCCTACCTCACCATGCCCGTCGAAGGAAACGGAACCTTGGTGTCGTGGAAGCTGGATCTGCGCGGCCACGACTATCTGCGCGGCCACCGGCGCCGCGGCCGTTGCATTCTGCCCGGGGCGCTGGCCATCGAACTGGCGGCCCAGGCGGCATCCTGGCTCACCGGAGGAGCACCACTCCTGGTCGTTCGCGACGCATGGTTCCGCGCCCCCATTGCCCTGGCGCCCGAGCGGAGCGAGTACCATCTCCTTGCCTCCTATGCAGACGGCGTCGTACGCGCAGAAATCCGCTCCAGACCCGCGCCCGCCCTGCGATCGAGCCTGCACTTCCAGGCCGACATCGTCACTGACCTGCCGTGGGTGCCGCATGCCGCCGACTCTGCCGTGCCCGTCCTCACCACTGCCATCGAAGCGCTGGACAGCATCAGCGGCCACGGGGATCCGACATCAGCGGACACCGAGTTCGCGAGGCCGTTCGACGGCCTGCGCGACGTCCGGTACGCCGCCGACGGCGTGCGAGCCACCTGGCGGGCGGAACTGCCCGAGAGGCAACAGCAACACTTCTCGCTCATGCGGCTGCCCTGGCTCCTGCTCGACGCGGTCCTGCAGGCGGCCGGCACGACACCGGGCTCCAGCCGCCGGCCCACCCCCCATCGCATCCTCCGCATCGAGCCAACCGCTCAGCTCAACGACCTGCAGGTGCTCAGCCGTCATCCCGCCGGAGTTCCGGTGGCCGCCACCCATGGCGGCATTCAGGCCATCGCCACGACACCGCAAGGCGAGGTAATCATCCGGATCGATGGGTTGGAACTGGCTCCCTAGCACGGCCGACAGGAGACGACAGATGTTCACCGCCAACCGTCACAGCATTCGTGACGACGCCGACGAAATGAGCCCAAAGGACCAGATGGTCTGGCGCCTGGAAACCGGCCATCGGGCCAGGCCGGTCATCCTGGCCATCATGGAATTCGACGGCCCCCTGGACTGGCAGGAACTCATCACCTGGCATGAAGGGCTGATCGCACTCATGCCACGCATGCGTGCCAAGGTCGTCAACCACCGTGGGCTCCTTCGCCGGTCCCACTGGACGCCAGACCCCGACTTCGAACTGTCCCATCACCTCAAGCGGGTGCCGGTGAAGGGGAAAGGCTTGCAACGAGACCTGCTGGACACCGCGGAGACCCTGGCCGAGGTGCCCTTCAAACACGGTAGATCCCCCTGGGACGGCTACCTGATCGAAGGACTGGACGGCGGCCGCTCGGCCTATCTGCTAAAAATCTCCCACAGTATGGCCGACGGCATCCGTCTGCGCGAGTTGTTCTTGCGCCACGCCGCCAACGACGCCACCCACGCCGGTGCGGACTGGTCCGTCATCGACCCGATGCTCCCGCCCGCCCCGCCACAGCGAGAGAAACGTTCGTGGTGGGACCTGGCCAGGCGCGGCGGCAAGGCCGGATGGTTCCTCGCGCAGGCCGGGCGCGACATGCTCAACCTGCCCCATCCAGTACCCCCCGCCGACGGCCACTTCGCCAGGCGCTTCTACACCACAGTCGTACCGCTTGCCCCCTTCAAGCAACTGGCCCTCGCCGGCGGTGGCACCGTTCACGACGCGCTGGTCGCCGCCGTCATGGAGGGCTGCCGGCGCTACAACCAGCATCATCGGACGGCACGAAGGCACATGCGGGTCTTCTCCCCATACGGACGTCCGCCGACAGGCGGCGGACACGATCCCGCGCTGGCGGGCAACCACTGGTTCATCGTCCGCTTCGCCGTCCCCGGTAACGTGCCTGAAATCACCGATCGCATCGCCATGGTCCGCAACGCCGTCAAGACGGCCTACCATCGTGACTCCATCGACTGGATGGGCGCCATCGCCACCCTGTCACCGTTGATCCCGCAGGCCGTGTTCGAAACCGCCTTCCTGCGCCTGTGCGCCTCCCACGACTTCGTCGTCAGTAACATGGCCGGCCCGGACGCACCTCTGAGCATCGGACGGGCTCAGGCCACCCAGATCTACGCCATCGCTCCCACACTCGGCTCCGCGCTGACCGTCACCTTGCTGTCGTATCGCCACTCCTGTCACCTGACTGTCAACATCGACCCGAACGTGATCCGTGACTCAGATCTGTTGGGTCAGTGTGTGGCTGAGAGCCTGGCGGTCACGATCTCGTGATCTCGCTGCCCGCTTGGCTGATGGAGCGGCTGGTACGCCTCGCCCTGAAGTCCGTGATGAGCTCGCCTCTTCCGCTGAGGCTTCAGCGCGCGTGGGTCGCAATGATGGCGTGGGCCATCCCCGTCCCCGCCGCCGTGCACGTCAGACGCACCACACTCGGGCATCTGGATGCGCTCGAGGTGACGCCACCCGCCGAACCCACAGGTACGGTCCTCTTCCTGCACGGCGGTGGATTCGTGGCCGGAACCCCCCGCCTGGCACTGTCTCTGGCCGCCCATCTGGCCCTGGCCGCCGATGTAGCCGTCTTTCTCCCGCATTACCGGCGCGCCCCCGAACACCCCTATCCCGTTCCTGCCGAGGACGCGAGCGATGCCTATTGCGCGCTGCTCGCCTGTGGGAAGTCGCCTGACAGCCTCGTCATCGCCGGCGACTCCTCCGGAGCGGCACTCGCCCTGGAAGCGGCGATGAGAGCACGTGATCTGCACGCAAGGCCGGCGGCCGTCGTGCTGCTGTCGCCCTGGACAGCGACGGCCGTCCGGCACTCGGCTGTTGACCCGGTGATCTCCCAACGCGCCCTGCGGCTCTCGGCCGCCCTGTACCGAGCAGGAGCATCACCCGAGCAGGTTTCTCCTGCCCTGCGTCCGCTGGCAGGGCTGCCCACATTGATCATCTATTGCGGAGAGCGGGAAATTCTCCGAGACCAAGCGCGGGCCCTTGCCGAACGGGCCAGAACTGAGGGGGTGCCGGTCACTTATCGATTCACCCGCGGCATGTGGCATGACTTCTACCTGTTCGCCTCCCTCGTCCCCGAGGGCCGAGCAGCGATTCATGAACTGGCCGATGTCATGGGGACAGCTCTGGCCACGAGAAGGGCCCATCCTGATGCAGCCGGCTGAAGTGCCCGACACAGCGAGACGTGACCGTCACCCCGCATCCTGCGCCGCCACGACGTCCCCAGCCGTGCCACCCGGCCCAGCACCCGCTGCCATGGTGCCGCACCCGGCGACACGATCCACGCGGACGTCGACGACTCGGCCACATTCCCGACGGCGGCTGGCGCCCGCACGGCCGCAGCGAACGGATTTGTGGCCAAGTAGGGGAAGCCATGCACAGCTGCGTCAGTTGGAGCTCATTTCGCTGGGCTTTCCCGCCGCCAACTCTGGTCAGATCACGACCGAACGAGGCGCGAAGCACTGCAACCCGCATGCTGGTGACCTGCCCGTCAAGAGGCGCGGTCGGCATCCAGGCGTCGAAGTAGGGTTCAGCGCTGTTCGAGGACTTCGTTCAGGATGCGTCGGCGCATGTCGGTGTCGTAGGCGGCGCGCCCGAGACCGATTCCGTCCAGACGTACGGTGGAGGCCAGTCGGGTGATTACTCCTGGCATCACGGCGCCACCGTACAACAGGCGGGTCGGCCCGGCGCGGTGCGCGGTCTGCTGGGTCACTGCGTCGAACACGGCTGCCACGTCGGCGGGGTCCGCGGCCCTGTCGCCGCCGATCGTCCATGCCGGCTCGTACATCACCGCCAGCGCGGCGTCGGGGGGTAGCTGCCGTAGGACCGGCTCGATCTGGGCGATCACCACATGTGTCACTTCAGGGCGGCTGCAGGGCCGGCTCTCCCCCACGCAGAGAACCGGCACCAGCCCCGCCCGTGCGGCGGATTCGGCCTTCGCGGCGATCAGAGCGTCGTCCTCGCCGAAGACGCGCCGCCGGTCGGCGTGCCCCACCATGACGTAGGCACAGCCCAGTTCGGCCAGCAGCCCCGCGCTCACCTCTCCGGTGCATTCCGGTACGTCAGGCCACAGGTTCTGGGCGCCGTAAGCCAGCCCGCTGCCCGCCAGAAGCCGACCGATCTGCCCCAGTGCCGGATAGGGCCCCAACACGAACAATCCCACCGCAGCGAGCCGGTCCGACTCCTGCAGCAGAGAGCTGATCCAGCTTCGCAGACCATGCATGCCCAGCCGCATTTTCGTGTTCGTCACGGTGAGAAAGTCCGGTAGGGGCCGTGGCACCATGCTGGACGGCTTACCGTCGGATGTCTCGGCGTTGTCGGGCATCGCTCCTCCACAAGGTTGGTCATGACCGGCCATCGGGTTCGAGCGGAGGGCCGGCCGTCATTCGAGATTCGTGTGTCTGTCGCGCATCTCGTCGGTCTCGATGTCAGCAAGCTTCTGCATGGTCAGCACCACGCTGTCGAAGAACAGATACGCCGCCTGCTCGAAGAGCGTGCCCATGAATTGCTCGCTGTCGCAGGAGTCATAGCCGCCACGCCCCTCAGGCAGGGTGACGACGAGATCCGCCAGCCAGGCCAGCGAGGAGTGTTCGGCTGCGGTCACCGCGACCACCCTCGCCCCGGTCTGTTTGGCGGTCTCGGCCAGGACCAGCACCGTCGGTTTCTCCCCCGAACCGCTGCACGCGACCAGGAGGTCACCTGGGCCGATGCTCGGAGTCGTCGCATCACCGGCGACATGGGCGGTCAGTCCCAGGTGCACCAGTCGCATGGCGAAGGATGCGACCGCCAGTCCCGACCGGCCGGCACCGGTGGTGTAGACCGCTTTCGCCTCGCGTAATTCATTGATGAAGTCGGCTGCGACGGTACGGTCGGCCCGGCTGAGCGCCGTTTCGATCTCTTTGAGCACTCGGTGCAGGCTCTGGCCGAAGACCAGCGCGGTGCTTTCATGATGACCCATGGCGTTGCTAGTCCAATCAGGTCGGTCCGTCAGGCCGGCAGTTGAGGCCGGCGAGCGAGGCGAGAAGGCCCCGACGCTACTGCGTACATGAGATCAGGCCCGCGTATGGCCGACCTGATCTCGGTATCACAGGTCGGTGAAGACCACCTCGATGGCCCCTCCGAGGGCGTCGACGTCGCCACGCAGGCACGCCGTCACGTCGAAGTCGAGCACGGTGGTCTGCAGGACCATGGTGCCTCCTGCATAGGGGCCGCTGATCACCTCACCTGTCAGCAGGATGACGGTCACCCCGACCGGGCGCGGGCTGATGGTGATTTCGGGGTAGCTCGCCTTGGTGACCTCGCCGGTGTTCCAGGTGAAGGAGAACACCCCCATGCTGGGGCCGCCGGTCAGGCAGTTGATGTTCCCGGTGGAGTCGGCGTGGAACTGTCCTCCGGTGATGTTCTGGGTGTTGGGCAGGCATCCGGTGACCGTGCCGTTGATGTCGAGCGCGACCTGCTGGGTGACCGGACTGAGCGGAGGGTCGTAGGTGCTGGTGATGGTGCCCAGCGGACAGGTCAGGATTCCGTCGCTGCCGGCGGCCTGTGCGGGCAGCGGGAACAGGACCAACGACAGCAGAGCTACGGGGACCAACCGGGTCAGGAATCGTTTCATCGAGGGCTCCTTACAGGAGTGAGGGAGGATCGGGCCGGGCGAGGCTGATCAGTAGGCGACCCCCACGGAGGCGACGGTGTTGCTCGCTGTAGTCGCAGAAGGTGCCGGGAGGACAGATACGAGTGGCAGTGCCGGCTCCAACGGTGCTGGTGCCGGAGACAGCGGATACCGTCTCGACCATCCCGCCGGGAAGCGGATCGACGTAGGTGAGGCTCCCGCTGAAGGTCACGGTGCGGACCAGGTCGTCGCTGGGGTCAAGGAAGCCGACGGCGTAAACGGGGAAGTCCCGGCGGTGAAGTTGACCTGGATGTCGTGGTGGACGGTCTCACAAATCACAGCGAACACATCTTGCGCGTGCGTGCTGCTGCATGTGCTGGAGAGGGCCCGCGCAGCTGTCGGTCGAGGCGGCGGTAATAAAGGGTAGGGTGCTGACCGCTGCCCTGATGAAAGGGTGCAGTGAGCGATGGCGCATGAATGGGTACCCGCAATGGGATGCTCCATAAAGAGGGGAAGGATAGGATCCCTTCCACCGGAGGCGGCCCTCGCCAGGGGCAGCCCACGCTGCCACTTGGATCATGGCGGGGCCATATGCTCCCGTGCGACAAAAATGCCGCCAAAAGATAAGTGCGTCCTCACTCTGAAGAGACTTCTCGCCTTTCGATCGGCCCTGAGCAACCACGACCAGCCACCTGGCGTGGTCGGTGCTTCGAGTGGCGGCCGCGCATGCCGGCTGACATCAGACCGAGGAAGAAGGACCGCCATTCTTCCAGCGCGTGGGTAGACCGGCACGAGTGTGAACGATCGATGTCGGGTCCGAAAGGGGCTGCGCGTACCGGCGGAACATTCTGACCTAAGAGCCCTGTTCGTTCGGCGAATCGCTGAGCAAACCCTTTCCCCGCGCGAAACTCGGCTGGAGCCGGCACTGGACGGACGGAGTGGTGCGCTCGGCCTTGGTGAGGCTGTTGTGCTCACTGGTCCGGGGCAGTGAGCACAACAGAGGGGCAGATGATGAGCACGATACGCATGTTGTACGGGCTCTCCGCCCTACCCTCACCTTCGCGCCGAACAACGTTCTCCGGCACTGTGCCCTCGAATCTTTTGGGGGCCAGGCCCGTGGCTAGAAGGGCTCACTCAACTCAATACTCGCAAATCGATCAGCGCTGTTACCGGGCTTCTCTCGGGCGCTTGCTGTTAGGAGGGGGAACGCGGCGCGCGCGGGCTCGAGGGCGGCCGTAGGGCGGCAAACCATGCGGTCGGCGATGTCAGAGTCGCGTCAGCGCTGTGTCACCTCCATGTCATCGACAGTGGGTAGGCCGGGAGCTCCGAAGAAGTCGGAGACGGTTGCGACGCTCAAAGACAAGGGCCATTGATCAGAAGAGTTTGCAGAGTATTGTGAAGCGCGCTCCCGGCGCGACTCCGCCGAATGATCTTTTATCTTCTCTCCCCGCTTTGGCGAAATGAATCATTTGAGATGAGGGCCGAAATGATCTCGTTTGACTTGCTGGGGCTCGTGGAAGTCAGCCTGAACGGCGATCGATTTGAGATCACCGGCCGGAAGAGGCGCAGTCTGCTTGTCGTTCTGCTCCTCAAACACGGTGAGGTGGTGTCCGTGGATGATCTCATCGTCGAGCTTTGGCGGGGTGATCCACCGGATCATGCGGAGAACGCCCTGCACGCGCATGTATCTCGACTGCGGCACACCGTGAAGCGGTGGTGTGCCGACTCCGGAGTGCCGATAGAACTGCAGACTCGGTTTCCGGGATACGCGTTGCTGGTCTCGGGCGACCATATCGACTCCGTTCGGTTTGATGAACTTTGTGCGAAGGCCAGTGCTCTGCTGTCCACCAGTCCGAAGGATGCGATGGCACTGCTCCGCCAGGCGCTCGAACTGTGGCGCGGCCCGGCGCTGCAGAACGTGCCGTCCGCTCCGATGAGAGATCAGGCCGCTCAGCGGTTGGAGCGTCAACGGATGCTGATGACTGCCAGCTTTGTTGAGATCAGTCTCGACATGGGCCGTCACATCGAGATCATTCCTCAGCTCGAGGCACTGGTGCTGCGGAATCCGCTGGAGGAACGGCTCTACTCCCAGCTCATGTCCGCCCTCTGCCGGGCGGGCCGCCCGGCGGACGCGCTGGGCATCTACCACCTTGCCCGAGTGGCTCTCGCCAGAGAAGCCGGCCTGTCGCCGTCGCCCGCGCTCGAAAGGCAGATGCTCCACATTCTCAACCGTTCCCAGGCTTGAGCGCCTCGTTCAGAGGCGGCTTCGTTACCCACCGACAGAAGGGCGAGGTCCCGATGGGAGAGCACGACCAAGGGCTGTTGATCACGACGGAACAGGCCTCCTCCGCACTGGCAGAACTGGGCCACGCAAGTGTGTGCGAGAGAGGAGACGGCATCCCCACGGATGCATACCTGCTCGGCGCACTGCTGGCGGCCGTCGAGGCCGCCTGCCAGGACTTACGACTCAGCCGGCTGCGCGACGTGGGGACGGGTTATCTGGCCATGCTGCTCGAGCTGGCCGGACACGACGGGCAGGCTGCCGCGCGATGGTGGGCGGTCATGCTCAATGACCGGCTCAACCGCACCGCCCTCGAGCTGCCGGAGGCGCTTGCCGTTCACGACCGGATGTTCGTCGAGGTCGCCGGACCGGCCATGCTCGTGGCCGCAAACCTGCTCAACGTCATCAATCACGCCGATCGCACGCCCGAACTGCTGGACAGGACGATCACCACAGCAAGCAACAACCTGGAAGCCGCTCGCAGCAATTTCGACCTGCTCCGTGATGCGCTGCGGCGTCAGGACCGCGCACGCGAAAGGACTCCGTAGCATGGAATCGCACAGCCCCAGCAACGAGAACCTGCTCAGACGCCACCGCGCGGTGCTGCCGCCCTGGGTTCCGCTCTTTTACCAGAACCCTCTGGAGATCGTCGAGGGCAGAGGGCGTCGGGTCACCGACTCGGACGGGAACGACTACCTCGACTTCTACTCGGGCATTTCCACCAATATCCTCGGGTACAACGTCCCCGAGCTCCGCGAAGCCCTGGAAACACAGCTGCGCACCGGGGTCGTGCACACCTCCACCTTCTATCTGATCCGTGCTCAGATAGAAGTCGCCGAGCGGATCGCGGCTCTGTCCGGCATCCCTGACGCCATGGTCTTCTTCACCTGCTCCGGTAGTGAGGCGGTGGAGACCGCGCTGCTTCTCGCCACGCACTACCGGCAGAGCCAGCAGATCATCGCGCTCCGGTACGCCTACCACGGACGTACGTTCGGTGGATTGTCGTCCACCGGCGATCGGTCTTGGCAATCGCAAGGGCTGTCTCCCCTTCGAGTCGCCTTCGCGCGTAGCGGCGAGCGTAAACACGGAGGCATGGAAGCGTTCGACGACTCGCAGTATGTGCGCGCATGCGTCGAGGACCTTGAGGAGCTGATCAACACCGCCACGCCGCAGGGCACGGCCGCCATGATCGTCGAACCGGTCCAAGGTATCGCCGGTGCGATTCCCCCCGCACCCGGCCAACTAGCCGCTTACCAGGAGGTATGCAAGCAAAACGACATCCTGATGATCTCCGACGAGGTCCAGACCGGATGGGGACGGACCGGCCGCTATTGGGGATATCAGTGGTACGGGATCGAACCCGACATATTGACCTTCGCCAAAGGCGTCGGAAACGGCCTGACGATGGGCGGTGTGGTCGCCCGCAAGGACATCATGTCGGCATACGACGCACAGTCGATCTCTTCCTTCGGTGGCAACCCCCTGTCCACCGCCGCGGCCCACGCCACACTCGACTACATCGACGCGCACGACCTGCCGGCCCGCGCGGGGAGAACCGGTGCCCTTCTGCTGGAGGGGCTGCGCCAGGAGCTCAAGGACGAGCCCTGGGTGTGCGAGGTCCGCGGGATGGGGCTGTTGCAGGCCGTCGAATACACCCATCCAGGGACGACGCGCCCGGCTCCTGAGATGGCGACGGACATTCAGGAGCACTGCCGGGAACGAGGGCTCCTGGTGGGATCTGGCGGAACGTTCCACAACTGTGTCCGGATCATGCCTCCGTTGACCCTCGACGAGCAGGAGGCGCGAGAAGGCATCGCCATCATCGCGGAGGCCACGCGCCGAGCACGTCAGGGCTGACGTAGAAGCAGACCAGAGAGGAGGACATCCCATGTCACGCAGCCACAGCGTCACCCCGCCCAGCGATCGGTTCGTCTCCACGAAGCCCTTTCCACTGACATCAGTCCAGCAGTCCTACGTGCTGGGCCGCCGCGTGGATGAGCCCGCCGGCGGTGTGGGCTGCCACATGTACGTCGAGTTCGACGGGCACGGGGTGGAACCGGAGCGGTTGGACGCCGCTCTGATCCGCCTGCAGGCTCGGCATCCCCTGCTCCGCACGGCCTTCTCCCACGAGGCCGATCACGGCACGCCGCTGGAAGGGCCGGTCGGGCGGCTGACGACAGTACGCACGGCACGCCCGGACGACGTCCGTGATCACATGACGTCCCAGATTTTGGAGGTGGATCGCGGCCAGGTCATGGACATACGGCTGTCGCTCCTGCCGGGCGGCGCCACACGACTGCATCTGGATGTGGACCTGCTCGCCGCGGACCCGCCGAGCCTCGGCATCCTGCTGGCCGATCTCACCGACCTCTACCTCGCGGACGGGACCCTCCCTCCGCTGCACTACGACTTCACCGCCTACCGGGAAGCGAACCCTGAGCCTGCCGAACCGGATATTCGCGGGTGGGAGCGTCTGACCAAGGGGCGCAGCCTGCAGCCGCCCCAATTTGCCTTGCTCAAGGCTCCCCTGAGCGTTTCCGGAGCCCGCTTCACCCGTCGGGACATGACGCTTTCTCCCGCGCTGTGGGAGCAGATCACGCGGAAGGCGCGCGCGGAGGGCCTGAGCGGGGGGTCCGTGCTGCTAGCTGCCTACGCCCACACCCTGGGGCGGTGGAGCCAAAGCCCGGATTTCCTGCTCAATCTGCCGTCGTTCGATCGCTCGGCGACGCATCCCGACGCTCAACGCATCGTGGGGGACTTCACCCGCCTGAACTTGCTCAGCATCGCCCCGAACAGCGCTGTCAGTCTCCGCCAACTGGCGCAGATCACACACCAGGGCCGTCTCGCGGCGATGTCGCCACGCCTTGCACCGGCTCCCGCGGCCCTGCGGCGTCTATGGCGTGAGCGGCACGAAACGGTGTCGCCAGTCGGAGTGGTCTTCACCGACCTGCTCGACGTCGACCTGATCCCCGACCGGGCCCAACGCTGCTTCGGGCGACTCTCTTGCATGATCACCCAGACATCGCAGGTGTGGCTCGACTGCCTGGCCCAACAGGAGGACGGCGGGGTGCGGCTGTCCTGGGACGCGGCCGAGGAGATCTTCCCGCCCGGCATGCTCGACGGGATGACCGAGTACTGCGGCGACGTCCTGGCCGCCTTCGCCACGTCGAACTGGGACGACAAGCCTCCGGTCCACCTGCCTGCGGCGCAGCGGCGTACCAGGGCCCTGGTCAACGACACCCGGCGAGCGGAGAGCGGGTGGCTTCTGCACGAGCGCTTCTTCGCGCTGGCCGCGTCAGATCCGGACGAGCCGGCGCTGATCGGTGAGCGGTCCATCGTCTCCCGGGGCACCCTGGCCGATCGTGCGCTTCGAGTGGCCGGCCTGCTACGTTCGAGGGGCGTCCGCGCGGGCGAGCCGGTCGCTGTCTCCCTTGCGGACGTCATCGACCAGATCGCCGCCGTACTCGGAATCCTGGCGGCGGGTGCATGTTACGTCCCGATCGGTCCGGATCAGCCCAGCCGACGCCACGAGGCCATCCGGCGCACCGCCGGCGTGCGCCTGACGATCGGCGACCGTACCGCACCGGGGCAGGTGACGCTGGAACAGGCCGCCGCCGCCCAGCCGCTGGTCCGTCCCGTCGCCGTCCCGGCCTCCTCGTTGGCCTACATCATTTTCACCTCAGGCTCGACAGGTTCGCCGAAAGGCGTAGAAATCTCACACCGGTCGGCGGTCAACACGGTGGAGGACATCAACGACCGGTGGTCTGTCGACGCTTCCGACCGCGGAATCGCCATCTCCGCACTGGACTTCGATCTGTCCGTGTACGAGATCTTCGGTCCGCTCATGGCCGGTGGCGCCGTGGTGATCCCCGGCGCCGAATCGGCACGCGAGCCGCAGGCGTGGGTGAGACTGCTCCGCGACCACTCCGTCACCGTGTGGGACTCGGTGCCGGTACTGCTGGACATGCTCATCACGACCGCGGAAGAAACGGGGCAGGCACCCAGCAGCCTGCGATTGGTGCTCACCGGCGGCGACTGGATCAGCATGGACCTTCCTGGCCGACTGCACGCGCTTGTCCCCGGCTGCGTGTTCGTCGGCTGCGGTGGCGCCACCGAAGGAGCGATCTACTCGAACTACTTCCAGGTGGATCGCGTCGATCCCCAATGGCCGTCCATTCCCTACGGCCGCCCGTTGGGCAACCAGCGATATCGCGTAGTTGACGAGCAGGGCCGGGACCGGCCCGAGTGGGTCACGGGGGAGATGTGGATCGGCGGGGCAGGGGTCGCTCGCGGCTACCGAAATGATCCCTCCCGTACGGCGGAGCGTTTCGTCGAGCATGGCGGGCAACCCTGGTATCGGACGGGAGACCTGGGCCGGTACTGGCCTGACGGCCTCCTGGAGTTCCAAGGACGCGCCGACCACCAGGTGAAGATCAATGGCTTCCGCATCGAGCTCGGTGAGATCGAAGCAGTTCTGGCAGCGCACCCAGCCATCGCGCGTGCCGTTGCAGTGGCCGCCGGTCTGGGTGGAAGCCGACGTCTGATCGCCTACCTGCTGCCGGCAGGCGAGACCATGGACATCGCAGAGATCAAGCGGCACACCGAGAGCCGCCTGCCCCAGTACGCGTGGCCGGCGCACTACCTGGTGCTGCCCGAATTCCCGCTCGGCAGCAATGGCAAGGTGGATCGTCAGGCGCTGGCGGCCTGGGGGGCGCCAGAGGCGCCGACCGCGCCCGCGGAACCACCCCAGGGCCGTACGGAAGAAACGTTGGCCGAGGAGTGGTCGCGCATCCTTGGCCGCCCGGTGACCTCACGCCATGACCGCTTCTTCGACCTGGGCGGCGACAGCCTGCGAGCGATGCGTCTCTCGACGGCCGTCGGTGTCCGCTTCGGGCGCGAGATCCCCTTCCGTGCCCTGCTGCAGGCAGCCACGGTGGCGGGTATGGCCGAGCTGGTGACCCGGAGCGGGTCGTACCTCGGAGAGCGGTAGTGACCGAGTCGCCGATCAGCCCGAACGGGCGAGGTCCCGCAGGGCAGTGGCTGAGAAGGCTGGGCGGTCGCGGCGCGATCTCGACCAGACTGCTCTGCCTTCCGCACGCCGGTGCCGGTGCCAGCGCCTTTCGCAACTGGCTGCCGCATCTCCCCTCTGGATGCGAACTCTGGGGCGTGGCCTATCCGGGCAGGGAAGACCGCCTCGGCGAACCACCGGCCGAAGATGTGCTGACCATGGCCCAGCACATCGCCTTCGCCTTGCAATGGGTGACCGACCAGCCATACAGACTGTTCGGGCACAGCATGGGCGCGATACTGGCGTACGAGACGTGCCACGCGCTGCGGCGCCTCGGCCACGCGGCTCCCCAGCACCTCTTCGTCTCCAGCAGCCCACCGCCGGCCCGGATAGCCGCCGTGACCACGGCAGAACGCTCGGACACCCGGGTCCGCTGGCTGCCCGGGGGACCAGAGGAGGGCGAACGCGAACAGCTCGCGGATCTCGCCACGGAGACACTCGACGCCGACCTGGCGATGCTCTGCTCCTACCGCGACCCGACCATGGCCCGATTGACCGCTCCGGTCACCGCGATGCATGGTGCGGCCGACCCGGACATGGACAGCAGGTGGGCGCCGGAATGGAAACGGCATACTGCCGGGGATTTCGAGGTCGCCATCCTTCCGGGAGACCATTTCTACTGCTTCACGGCGCCACATGACGCTCTGGGAATCGTTCTCCGCGGACTCCGCTGATTTTCCGCTGACATTTCGGCAAAATAGCAAATCAAAAAAGGTCGGCAGGCATTGGTCGATGGGATTCTCCGGATACGATGAGGGTAACCCGCATAAATCGGCGGGCGATCGAGAAGAGAAGGGGAAGAAATGGCCAACAAAATCGACGCCGCGATTCCCGTCCCCGATCAGTACGGCCAGTTCTGGGTGTTCTCCGGGAACCACTGGGTGCGGATCGCCCTGAAGGACGGCCAGCCGCACGGCGACGAGGTCGTGCGCGGTCCGGGCGGCTTCGACGAATGGCCCAGCCTGCAGGGCTTCGACCATGTCGACGCGGTCATCCCGGTCCCCAATGAGCACAGCCAGTTCTGGGTGTTCTCAGGGAACCAGTGGGTGCGCATCTCCGTCACCGGCGGTGAACCCCACACCGACACCGTCGTCCTGGGCCCCGGCGGCTTCGACCAGTGGCCCAGCCTGCAGGGCTTCGAGAAGATCGACGCCGCGATTCCCGTCCCCGACCAGTACGGCCAGTTCTGGCTGTTCTCCGGGAACCACTGGGTGCGGATCGCCCTGAAGGACGGCCAGCCGCACGGCGACGAGGTCGTGCGCGGTCCGGGCGGCTTCGACGAATGGCCCAGCCTGCAGGGCTTCGACCATGTCGACGCGGTCATCCCGGTCCCCAATGAGCACAGCCAGTTCTGGGTGTTCTCAGGGAACCAGTGGGTGCGCATCTCCGTCACCGGCGGTGAACCCCACACCGACACCGTCGTCCTGGGCCCCGGCGGCTTCGACCAGTGGCCCAGCCTGGCCAAGTTCTAGAGCACCCCTCCCGGCGAACCCGGCATGCGACCCACGTGACGCGTCGGTGGCATGCCGGGCCGGGGGCCGACCTCAGGAGACAACATGCAACGGCCCGACGAACTACGCGACAAGCGCAACGAACTGTTCAGGAACCTCGAGAGCCCCGACACGTCGAGCAGATTCTTCGACCAGGTCGCCGACGACGTGCGGTGGCTGCTGCTCGGCAACCATCCGCTGGCCGGCGAATACCACAGCAAGGCGGATTTCCGCCGGGCGACGTACGAGCGGCTGACGCCGCTCACCGAAAACGGTATTCAGATGAATATCGAGGGGGTGCACATCGACGGTGACATCGCGATCGGTGAGATGACCAGCAGAACGGTCGCGCTGGACGGAAAGCCATACGATCAGATCTACGTGTGGGTATGCAGATTCGACGGGGATACCATCGTCGAGGTGCGCGCCTATGTCGACAGCAAGCCAGTCTACGACATTTTACGTCTGGAACGGCACAACTAAGCCGACCTTCGGGCTCCTGTTCCGCTATAAGCGGTCACAGCCCGCACGTCCGCCCCGGCTGAAAGCCATGGCTCGGGCACCGGCGGCACAACGCCGGCGGCCGACCGGTTGGCGATTCGGCGGACGACTCATCTGCCCGAACGAACGGAGCGCCGTTCGATGTATCGACTGGTGCATATTCTCGCCATTCTGCTCTCGGTCGCATCGGGGATCATGCTGCTCCCCGGGGCCGCCTCAGCCGGTGTCCTGGACGTCACCTGTTCTCCGCCCAGCAGTGACACCGCCATCTACGATCCACCACTGACTCCGACCGCCCAGTCGAGCACCCTGACCGCCTCGACGCAATACGGGCCATGTCTGTCGACCAGCGTGTCCGGCCTCACCGCCGGCTCGCGCGGAGCCCAGAACACCTCCGTCCGGTCCTGCCTGGACCTGCTCGGCGCGGGCACGACAACATTCACCATCACCTGGAACACCGGCCAGACCAGTGCCGTGTCCGGCAACAGAACGACCACCATCGTGGGCGCGGCCCTGGTCGTGACCATCACCGGCACGGTCACCTCTGGACTGTTCGCCGGCGACAGCGTCCTGCAAACCGTGACCGGCCCCTCGGCCGATGTACTGCTGTGTACCGCCGGCCTCGGCACCGTCTCCAGCATCTACTCCACCGTCACGTTAGAGATCACGTCCATCTAGGGCGTTCGCCGAAATCTCGGGTATCCAGCCACATCGGCTGACAGAAGAGGTGGCTGGCCCCTGTCCGCGATCCGCCGACTCCTCACCGGGCTCGTAGTCAGCCTGGCTCTGGCAGCCACCGTGCCGTCTGCTCTGAGCAACGCCGAATCCATGCGGCGTAGTGGCCGCCACGCCGTCCTGCCCCCATCACCGGCACCGATACCCAGTGAGGACATGCCGGGCGTCGCGCTCTCGGACGAGACCTCGCCGGCCATCACTGTTCCTTTTCGTCAAACGCTGCACGCACCCTCGAAAGGGCCCCCATGCATATTCGTAGGCTGTTCGCCATCTCCGCGCTCGGCGCAGCGTCCCTCCTGGCTGCTTCCCCACCCGCCTCCGCCCAGGACACGTTCGCGGTGGTCTGCGAGAGCGTCCATCACGACATCGACGTCAACTTCGCCTCGGGACACGCCGTCGGCGACGGCACTTGGAATGTCTGTGTGTCCGTCACCGACCCGAGCATCGTGCGCGGCGAGGTCCGGCCCACGTCAGGCAGCGTCACCGGCAGCGCCGCGAACGTCGTGGTGAACATCCCCACCTACACCGTCGACTTCGTCGATGCCCATGACGACCTGGTCCGCACCGTCGTCTACGACGGCACCCTCTCCTACCTCGGCCCGCTTCCCAACGTCATGGTCGCGACCATGACGGCCATCTCCGGCGCCACTCTCACAGGTGGAGCCGGCACCGCCACCCGGACCTGTCCCACTGCCAACACCTGCGACTACAGCAACACTTTCGCCAGCATGGGAGTCGCCTACTGAGCCGCATCCGGTCACGGAGACAACCCGCAGGACGCCGGCCGTCTCCGTGACCGGAGCTGAGCAAGCGCTCTGCCGTCGAAGATCACATGGACGACTCCACTGCCCGCCGGGTCCCAAGTGCGACCGAGGCGTCGCGTCCCCCTTCCTGATCCTGCGCTCGCCCTCCGGGGGGTGCGAGGCAGGCGCCGGCCGCCCCGCACCGACCAAGCCTCCGGCGCCCCCCACAACCATCGCCGATTCCACACCTACGACGCAGGAAGGCGAACCTTCATGCTCAATCCAGCCCTCCGTCCCACAGCCCAAGCCGATGGCCGCCTCTTCCGCCTCGTCGCCACTCTGGTGCTGATGCTGGCCGCCCTGCTCGTCCCCGTGCTCACGCCCCAGCCGGCGCATGCCGCTGACCCGCTGATGGTGTGCACCGGCAACGTCGACCAGCAGTACGACCCCGGCCTGCTCCTGACCCCGCAAACCGTGCAGTTCACCGCGTCGATCGGGTACGCGACCTGCCTGGGCGACCCCGAGGTCTTCGACGGCTACACCGAACTGCACGCCACCGTCACCAACAGCTGCCTGCTCAACCAGCTTTTCGGCAACGCTTTGCAGACCATCACCTGGAACAACGGCCAGACCAGCACGTTGGCCGTCAGCGAGGTCCGCGTCATCGCTGGCGGCACCGTCACCATCACCGGCACCGGCAGCGTCCTGAGCGGTCGCTATGTCGGGCACAAGGTCGTCCAGACCACCGTCATCGCCACGCCCGACGTTCTGGACTGCCTCGCCCCACCGGGAGTCACCAAGGCCTCCGGCAACGTCACCTTCGCCATCCTGCCCCTCTGAAACTGATTCCTCCGACCGGCCTTCGCGCTTCTCCGGGCGTGAGGGCCCGGCCGACGCCTTCTGCTCAACCTCCGATCGATGAAGGAGTCTCGTCGTGATCTGTTCGCTTCGCCGGCTCATGCTGGCTCTGCTGGCCGCCGCCGGCGTGCTGTTCCTCAGTGCTCCGGCCGCACTCGCCGCCGCCCCGGCCTCAGCCATGACCGGCCCATCGGTGCAGGACCCCGCCGGCGTATTCCGGTTCAGCGCGAGCGACGCGCACGTGGAGCCGGGGGAGGTGGTCACCTTGACCGTGCGTTATACCAACAAGCTCGGCACCACCGCCACGGCGGCGGACTTCGACTACCTCGCCCTGCCGCTGCTCGCCGGCTTCATCAGTCCCATCTGCGGGGGGCCCGACAGCGGCCTGCCGAACATATGCGCAGCAGAGGGCGTCGAGGGCGGAGTAACGTTCGTCACGATCCCGGCTGCAGAAACCCGTACGGTGGCCTGGTCGGTGACGGTGCCTCAGACGACCACTCCAGGCACTGACCTGACCTTCACACCGGTCGTCGTCACGGACGCTCCCCTTCTGGGGCTGCCCAACGTGTACTCCGTGCCGCCGCTGACGATCCACGTCACCTGACCGACGACGGTCAGCCGTCGGCCGGACTGGCCCAGCCCAGTAGGCACAGCGCCACAGCGACCACTGGCAGCCCGATCCGCTGCATGCGGCTGAACCGTTCGGCCAAGACGAAGCGTGCCAGCAGCACGGTGGCCGCCGGGTACAGGGCGGTCAGCACGGCCGCGATGCTGAGCAGCCCGCTGCGGGTCGCGAACAGGTAGCAGCAGTGCGCCAGCGCCTCCAGCGCTCCGGCTGCCACCGCGAACCCGGCCGCCGCGGGCTGCTCTCGCAGCTCGCGCGCGAGCCAAGGCCGCAGCCGCACCGCCGCGAATGCCAGCGCGGAGACCGTGTAGCAGACGAGCAGCGGAACCAACCCTGCCTGGGGCCGGGTGTGGGGAAGCACGACGAAGAACGCACCGAACGACAGGCCCGCCCCAAACGCCATGGCTACCGTCACCCCGAGCCGGCCCCGTCGTGCCGCGTCCCGTGAAGGAGGGGGCCGGGATACCAGCACCACACCGGCCAATCCCAGCGCGGCTCCGGCCATGCCCTCAGCTCCGGGGCGTTCGCCAAGGGCCAGTCCCGCGGCCAGTGGGACCCCTGCCACGCAGACCGCGCTGAGGGGGGCCACCACGGACATCGGCCCGCGGGCCAGTCCGCCGTACAGCAGCGCTCCGCCCGTCGCGGCGAGCAGGCCCGCGACCGCGCCCCAGGCCAGGTCGGCGGCGAGCGGCCGGCCAGGGACGAGCCCGAGGGTGACCACCAGCAACAGGCCCGCGGTCACCTGGGCGATGAGCAATGTCGTGGCCACAGCCAGACGCCGGCCGGCCAGCCCACCCAAGAAGTCCGATACCCCGTAGGAGAGGGCGGCGGCCAGAGCGAGCAGCGCGTTCATGGCTCAGCTGAGCGCCGATGCCGTCGCGGCGAGCGGCCGCAGCCCGCCGTCCTCGACAACGAAATCGTCCTCCACCTTCAGCACGAACAGGTGCTCGCCCACTTCGACCGTCGTCTCGGGTTCAAGGGCTATGACCTGTCCCGCCCGCAGCACCCGGTCCTCGTCCATCCTGTCGGCGCGGTGGATGGTCGGCAGTTCGCACGCGCGCAATCCCACCCCGTGCCCGGTCGAGTACGGCGTACCTGGCATACCTTGACGAGCGAGGCAGTCGTTGATCGCCGCATGCACTGTGGTGCAGCGCACCCCGGGGCGCACCGCCTCCTGCCCGGCCATGTGCGCGACGAGCAATCGGTCGTAGGCGCGCCTTACCTCGTCCGGCACCTCGCCGAGGAAGCCTGTGCGGGCAAGATCGGAGGCATAACCTCCGCGCCCGTAGCAGCCGATGTCGAGGAAGAAGGGCTGCCCCGGGGCGAGGGCGGAGCCGTCTGCGAACCAGCTCCCTGACACCTTCCGCACGTTGCACACCGCATGGGTGAGGAACTCCGCTCCGGCCGTGTGCTGGCCTGCGGCGGCGCGGGCGAGCAGTTCGTGGTCGGTCATCCCCGGCCGGGCCTCCTCGATCACCGCCCGGATGGCCGCCTCATTGGCCCTGCTCGCCGCCTCCAGCAGACAGATCTCGTCAGCATCCTTGATCTCCCGCAGGATGAACAGCTCGCGTGCGACCGGCCGAGTGTTCGACCCCGCCCCGCCCAGCAACGCCGGATCCACCCCCTCGTAGCCGATGAGCCGGGCTCCGCGCCGCCGCAGCTCGTTCCCGATCGCCTCCGACCAGCGGCGGGGATGGCAGGCGGCGGGGGCCCATGACGGCAACGGGTGCAGAGCCCGTACGCACTCCGGAACATCGCCTGGCCGGGCTACCTGCTCGTCCACGTACGGCACGAACAGATCCGCCTCTCCGGAGGCGTCCACGACTGCCGCGTACCAGTCGTAGGCTTCGCTCACGAGCTGGGTACGGAAATCCGTGGCATACCGGATGTGATCGGCGCCGCCCAGGACCAGGTGGTCGACGCCGAGCTCCGCCATCAGCATGGCCACCCGGGCCATGCGACGTTCTCTTAGCGCGGCCATGTCAACGGGAGGCCAGGAGAACACGGCGCTCCTCCTCCTTCCCGGCCTCTTCGACCACGGCGATCAGCTCATCGATGTCACGCTCGGTGGCCAATGGGTTGATCATGGTGAATTTGAGGAAGATCCGCTCCCCGCGCCTGGTACGGCCAAGTACGGCTCGGCCCTCGTTCAGCAGGCGGCGGCGCAGCGCCGCGTTCACCTCGTCGGCCTGCTCAGGCCGCCCGGGAAGGTAGCGGAAGACCACGCGGGTGAGGGAGACCGGTGCGGCGAGCTCCAGGCGCGTCCGTGCGATGATCAAGCTCTCGGTGTACCTTGCCAGGTCGTGGCAGCGGTCCACCAGATCGGCCAACCCTCGCCGACCCACCGCGCGGAACACGGCGGCCACTTTCAGCACGTCGGCTCGCCGGGTCGTCTCAAGGGTCCGGCCCAATCGGTTGGGGAGCCCCGCCGACTCGTCGTCGGCGGGATTCAGGTACGGAGCCTCCCGGTGCAGCGGCGCAAAGTCTGCCTCCCTACGTACCAGCAGCACACTCGCCGACGCCGGGTGCCAGGCCATCTTGTGCAGGTCTATCGTCACCGAGTCAGCCCGTTCTATGCCCGCGAACCGACCTCGCAGCCGGCTCGACACGAGCATCCCGCCACCATAGGCGGCATCCACGTGAAACCACATTCCTTGGCGCGCGGCCAGCTCAGACAGCTCCTCCAGCCGGTCGATCGCTCCCAGATCGGTCGTTCCGGCATTGGCGATCAGCATGCAGGGCAGGTCGCCAACGGGAATCGCGGCGAGTGCCCGCTTCACGGACGCCGCGTCCATCACACCCAGGGCATCCGGCTCCGCCACCACCGCGCCGTCCTCGCCCAGCCCGGCGGCCGCGACCGCTCGTCCCACGCTCACATGCGAGTCGCGCGAGCACACCACCCGGAGCCGTCCCGTCGACTCCCGTGGTCCTCCGTGGGAGAGATCCCGGCCGCTCAGCCGCGACCCCGCCACATCCCGGGCCAGCACGACCGCCAGCAGATTCGAGATCGAACCGCCCGGTGTCATCACGCCTGCCGACCCCTCAGGCAGTCCGACCAGGTCGCACAACGCCCGAAGCACCCGCTGTTCCAGCTCCATCGCGAATGGTCCGCTGTCCCAGACGTCCACCGACTGGTTCAACGCACTCACGACCAAATCGGCGGCCGCCGCCACCGCCAAGGCGGGGCACTGCAGGAACGCTGCGGTCGCCGGGTGAGTGAGGTCGACGCTGCCCCAGGCGAAGGCCCGCGCCAGCGGCTCCAGCGCCGCCACATCGCCGACGCCCTCCTCGGGGAACGCGTCCTCGTCCAGAACCTCGGGATCGGCCGCCACGCGGAGCGGGCCACCGGTGGGTAAGGGGCCGGACCGCTCCGCCAACCCGGCCCGGACCGCCGCCAGCGACCGCCCGACCAGCTCGTCGAGCGCAGCCAATCCCTCGTCACTTCCCGCGAACATCGTGAATGGCGGACGCTCCATGGCCTCTCCTTACGGCACGGCAGCAGAAGCGTCCTCTCTCCTCCCGCCGCCGGAAGACACGAATCATTTGGATGGGCCAGCCGTCCCGAACAGCCACATGCTTGTGCCCTTGAAGGTGACATTCGGAAACACGGAACCGAAGGTGCTGACGCGACCTCGTCAGGGCCGACAAGCGGGGGGTGAGGCCGCAGACTCAGCCGATCACGGCGGGCCTGAGTGCGGGCGGTTTGATCAGCAGCCGGTGCCCGGCCTCGGTGAGGGCGGCGCGTAACTCCGCTTGCGCGTAGGCGGCATCAGTCAGGACGTGCAACCGGCCGCGCTCGTGAGCGAGCAGGCCGGGGGCGATGGCGGCCTCGTGGTGAGAGGCGCCGGGGCCGCAGGGCGACGTCGGTGAACAGGCCGGTCTCCGGCTCGATGGCCAGGTGAGCCTTGTAGCCGTCGTCACGCTGCTGCTGGGTCTTGTGGATGTGACGGGCCTCGGGATCGACGGTGGAGATGATCCGATCGGGTGCGGCTCGGCGGGCGATCCGCCATCGTCCGTCGGTGCCATCGGAGTCGTCAGTTGGTTCGACGTCCTGGCCGGCGATGGGGGCCAGCAGGCCGACCGCCTGCTCGGCTGTCTCGTCCAGATCCTGGCCACTGAGCTGATCGAGCAGGGTGAGAGCGTCGGTGACCAGCCCGCTCACCAGGGCGTTCCTGGCTTCCTCGTCGTCCCAGGCGATCTTCGGCTTTCCCGGGGCGGTGTAGTCATGAGCGTGGCAGTGCGCCGCCACCAGCGCGCTCGCGCCCGGCATCTGGCGGGCCACCCGGCAGATCGCGGCGATCAGCTGGGTGATGGTGTCCTGGGTGGCGACCGCATCCAGCAGCACCGCCGAATCCAGCGCCCGCCGGGCCCGGCCGGTCAGCACCCCGGTCTGCTCCACCACGGTGCGCATGGCCGCAAAGATCCGGTCCGGGTCCACCGAGCGGGCCAGCCGACGCCGGAAGTAGTTCAGCAACGACGGATCGACCCCCTGGTCATACAGCCCGAGCCCGCAATCGGCCTTCCACCGCAGATCGAAGCGCAACGCCGCGACTGACTCCTCATCCGACAGCCCATGCAGTGCCTGCAGCACCACGACCGTGGCCAGCAGCCCCGGCGGCACCGACGGACGTCCGTTGACCGGCGCGTACATATCCGCGAACGTCTCCGGCGGGAACAGTCTCCCCCGGTGTTCGGCCAGGAACGCGAACACGCTCCCGGCCGGGATCATCTCCCGGCACACGACCCACACCTCAGGCCCGACCGGAACCCGCCGACGACCCATCATGACCCGAGTCTGAATCCTGAAATCCCACCTGGCCAGCCAAGATCACGCCGCGCTGGGGCGGCGCGCACGGTCCCGGGCCTGCGTCTCCCTTGGAGGAACCTCGAAGTTGATCAGGCTCATGCGGTGCTCCCAGGCGTCCCACCTCACGTATTTGTGCGCGCCCCAGTAGTAGTTGTCGAAGCGCATGAGGTCGCCGTAAGCCTCGTCTTTGCGCGCCCGGTCGGGTCTGCCGAACGTGGCCAGGAATCCCTCATACGAGGTCAGATGGTAGAAATGGGACACAGTGGGCCGTAGATCGCGAAACCGACGACTGCCCCGACTCGAATGTTGTAAGTGAGCTTGTCGGCGCAGTACGGGAATCCGTTTGGCCGCGATGCACGGTCGACGACCTCGCCAAGGGTCAGCCGACGCCCGTCAGCATCGTAATACTCCCTGTCGACGCCGGCCCCGCTTTGGCGTCGAATGACCATGGAGGACTGAGCCTCGATGATGCTCCGGCGTGGAACCCTGGCCGCCTACCCATAAGGGTGAGGGCATTGGAAAGGGAAGTGCGATTCACCTCGAATGGCTACATGGGGTGCGGATCACGGGGTGGATATGCGGCTGATGTAATGCAGCCTCGCGTTTCATGGTTTCTAGTAATCGGACGGGCCGAAATGTGCCTTTCAGTCATCGCTCGAGGAATCAGAATGATAACGAGCCGCCCTGTCGTGTCTGTGTAGGGTATGCCGGAGGTTAAAGTGCCATCCGTGGCTGGGGATGGCTCCGCGTCTGCCTGTGGCGCAAGCGCTGAGCCCACGGGGTTGGCAGAGGTGATTCATGAGTTTTCTGGACCGCTTTCGACGCAACCCCGCCCCGGTACCAGGTGCGTCGCCGTTGAGGCCCGTGCACCATGCATCGGACCCCCGGCATGGTCGACACGCGCTAAACGCTTCTGCTCCGGCAGCACCTTCGGTAAGCCCGCGCCGTGTCGCGGACCCGTGGCTGCGCCCAGGAACGGGGATTAGCCTCGCGGGCTACAACATCGTCGGCGGACTCCTTTACGTCGGTACCCAGCTGGCCGCGCCTTCGGGCTTCAGGGTGGACCCGGCGCTGATCAACCCGGCATTGCCCGTCGACCTGCGTCAACCGGACTGGGGCGGTCGGGGAGTGGACTATTGGCCGTCGTACAGCGATATTCCGCCGCAGTCGAGGGCCGCCTATCTGGCCTGGCTCGCGGATGGGCGCCGCTTTGCGCAGGCGCCGATCGGCTATGTGTTCCTCTACTTCTATGGGCTTGAGCGGCGAGTCCTGTACGACCTCCAGTGGGACCGTTCCACAGCGGCGATCGAACTGCCGATCATCCATCAGGAGGTCCGCCGTCTTCTGACCATCTACGGTGGGCAGAAAGCCTTCAAACGCTATGCCGGACAGTTCGAGCAGGTGCTGGACATCCTCGCGACGGGAGCCCCGGAACGGGATCCGGCACCGGTGCCCACGCGCGACCACCCGACTCCGTTACGGCTGCGCGCTGGTCTGGGAGCCTTCGCGGCGCAAGGCGTACCCGTGCCCGCTGGCTGGGCGTTGACCTGGATCCGCTCGCATCCGGACTACTACCCGCGCACTCCTGCCACCCGCTGCGCCGCCGAGTTCGACGCACTCTTCCTGAGGCGCTACGCCGCCCGCTACGGTCGGGGGCTGGTCGTGCGGCCAGGCCGCAAGGAGGTCACGCTCGACTACCGGCCCGCCAGCGCCGGCTTCCGCGGTGTCGCCGAGCTGACCCTGCCCGGCACCCCCGACGTCCTCAGCTATGCCGCGCCGACCCGAAAGCTCATCGCACTGGCTGACGAGTGCACCACGGACCTGGAGGCGTACAGCCGCTACCTCGGCCGCGTGCCCGACGGGCAGAGCTCGGTGCAGGCTCAGGCGCTGCTTCCAGCCGAACTGGTCAACCTGTCCAGCAGCGGCGCCGGGCAGGCAATCGCGTGGGCGAACCACCGGCTGGGCCCGCAGGAACTCGCGGTCGTGCCGGTAGGGGAGTTCTCGGCCTTCATCTCCTCGCCGCAGGAGGCCAAGCCGATCAAAAAGGACGTCGTGGCCCTGGCACAGGTGCTGGGCCGGGCAGGCGTCGGCATTGAACCAGATCCGCGCCTAGGTGGGGCAGTGCTCACCTCAGGATCCATGGTCCTGTTCGCGGCACCGGACGGACCGACGGCGGCGGCCTCCGACGCGTACCAGGCCGCGACGTTGCTGCTGCACCTGGCGGCGGCGGTCAGCGCCGCCGACGGCGACTTCGACGAAACAGAACAGCGCCACCTGAGCGACCATCTGGAGAAGGCACTGCACCTGACCGCCGACGAACGGCGGCGCCTGCGCGCGCACCTGCGCTGGCTGACCATCACCCCCGTCAAGCTCTCCGGCCTGACCCGGCGCATCGCGGGCATCGACACGGCCCAGCGCCAGTACGTGGCGGAATTCCTCACCGCCGTGGCCGCGGCCGACGGCCATGTCTCGCCAGAAGAGGTGAAGACCCTTACCAAGATTTACCGCTTGCTGGAGCTCGATCCCGTTCTACTGCCGACCGCCTCCACTCCCGAGCCGGCGACGGAACCGGTCGTCGTTCGCCCTGCGCAACCGGAACGTGGTTACGTCATCCCGCAACAGGCCCCTGCGCCCCTCGTCCGGCTGGACGAGGCAGCAATCGCTGCCAAGCTGGCCGAGACCGCGCGCGTCGGTGCGCTGCTGGGCTCGATCTTCACCGAGGACGAGGCCCCGCCGGCCGCCGTGCCGGTGCCCGCCGCCCCGCCCGTGGCCGGCCTCGACGGGCAGCATTCCGGGCTTGTGCGCGAACTGGCCTCGGCGGAGCACCTCTCTCGGGCGCAGTTCGAGCAACTGGCGGCGCGTTGGAAACTCCTGCCGGACGGTGCCCTGGATCGGATCAACGAGGCCGCCTACGAGCGGGCAGGCGAGCCGCTACTGGATGGCGACGACCCCATCTGGGTCGACCGGAACCTGCTGGGAGAGATGCTGACATGACATCGACTACGATCCGCCCCCGAGAGCGTGACGCCCTGCTGCAGTCCTTGCGGGCCGGCGTCGTACCGCGCATTGGGCAGCGCCACATCCAGGTCGGCCGCGAGGCCGAGGTGAAAGCACTGGTCATCGACATCGACCGGATCGCCGACGGCGGGTCGGCGGTACGGTTCGTGATCGGGGAGTTCGGCGCGGGCAAGACGTTCTTCCTCCATCTGGTGCGTGCCGTCGCGATGGAGAAGAAGCTGGTCACGGCGCACGCCGACCTCAACCCGGACCGGCGCCTGCACTCCAGCGGCGGTCAGGCCCGCAGCCTGTACGCCGAGCTCATGCGCAACCTGGCCACTCGTGCCAAGCCCGATGGGGGAGCGCTGAGCAGCGTGGTGGAACGTTTCGTCTCCACCGCGCTGGCCGAGGCCCAGCAGACGGGAGCCGACCCCTCTCAGGTCATCCGGGGCCGGCTGGCGCACCTGAGCGAGATGACCGGTGGCTACGACTTCGCTGAGGTCGTCGGCGCCTACTGGCGCGGCCACGACACCGGCGACGAGCAGCTCAAGTCGGCGGCGGTGCGCTGGCTGCGCGCCGAGTTCGCCACCAAGACCGAGGCGCGTTCGGCGCTCGGCGTACGCACGATCATCGACGACACCACCGTTCACGACCATCTGAAGCTCATGAGCCGATTCGTACGGCTCGCCGGATTCGACGGGTTGCTGGTGTGTCTGGACGAGATGGTCAACCTCTACAAGCTGGCCTCCACCCAGGCCCGCAACTCCAACTACGAGCAGATCCTGCGCATCCTCAACGACACGCTCCAGGGCACTGCCGCCCACCTCGGATTCGTCTTCGGTGGCACTCCGGAATTCCTGGCCGACAGTCGGCGCGGCCTGTTCAGCTATCCGGCCCTGCAGTCACGGCTCGCCGAGAACACCTTCGCCGCCGCCAACCTGGTCGACTACTCCGGCCCTGTGCTGCGCCTGGCCACGCTCACACAGGAGGATCTGTACGTCCTGCTGGCCAAGCTTCGTCACGTCCAAGCCGGTGGCGATGCCTCCCGCTATATGCTGGCCGACGACGCCCTGGCCGCCTTCATGCATCACTGCGCCAGCCGCATCGGTGAAGCCTACTTCCGCACGCCTCGCACCACGATCAAGGCGTTCTGTGACCTGCTGGCCGTGCTGGAGCAGAACCCCGGCGTCGACTGGCGGCGAATCCTGCCCTCGGTGGAGCCCGCACCGGACACCAACCCCGACCTGGCACCACTCGAGGAAGACAGCGACGGAAGGCCCGGCGATGACGACCTCGCCTCCTTCCGGCTCTGAAGCCTTCGAACGCCTGCACCCCAAGGTCCAGCAGTGGATCTGGCAGCAGAACTGGCGCGAACTGCGTGAGGCGCAGGAAGCCGCCGTCGCGCCGATCCTTGACCGCCGCCGGGACGTGCTCATCGCCGCTGCCACCACCTCCGGCAAGACCGAAGCCGCGTTCCTGCCGATCTGCTCCGTCCTGACAGAGCAGCCGGACACCCCAGGGTTCGCCGCCGTCTACATCAGCCCGCTCAAGGCCCTCATCAACGACCAGTACGGCCGGCTCGACCAGCTCTGCGACCATCTGGGCATCACGGTCTCCCGCTGGCACGGCGACGTCGCAGCCTCGGCCAAGAGCAAGCTGCTCGACCGCCCCCGGGGCATCCTGCTGATCACGCCGGAGTCGCTGGAGGCCATGTTCGTCCTGCGCGGCCAAAAGATCCGCGACCTGGTCGCGTCCGCCCGCTACCTCGTCATCGACGAGTTGCACTCCTTCATCGGCAGCGAACGCGGCGCCCAGTTGCAGTCCCTCATGCACCGTCTCGACCTGGCGGCCCGCCGCCGCATTCCCCGCATCGGCCTGTCGGCGACCCTCGGCGACATGGGCAAAGCCGCCGACTACCTGCGCCCGCGGTCCGGCGACGACGTCACTGTCATCGTCTCCAGCAGCGACGCGCAGGAGCTCCGCCTGCAGATCCGCGGGTACGTCCAGACCGCGCCCACGCTCGACCCGCGCGCCCGCGCCGCTCAGGAAGCGCTCGGCGAGGAGGTGACCGCCGACGATGTCGCCACCGGCGACCGGCTCGCCATCGCCGACCACCTGTTCGCCACGCTGCGCGGTTCCCACAACCTCGTCTTCGCGAACTCCCGCGCGGCCGTCGAGGACTACACCGACCTGCTCAACCGCCGCTGCGAGGACGCCCGCGTACCGGACGAGTTCGTGCCCCACCACGGCAACCTGTCCAAGGACATCCGCGAGCACGCCGAAGCCCGTCTCAAGGACCGCACCCACCCGGCCACCGCCATCTGCACCTCCACCCTGGAGATGGGCATCGACATCGGCTCGGTCACCTCCGTCGCACAGCTCGGCGCCCCACCCAGCGTCGCCGCCCTGCGGCAACGCCTCGGCCGCTCCGGACGGCGCGGCGGCCCGGCCATCCTGCGCCTGTACATCAGCGAACCCGAAGCCACCCCCACCATCCATCCGGCCGACGAACTTCGCGCCCAGCTCGTCCAGTCAATCGCCACCATCGAGCTGCTCCTGCAACGCTGGTACGAGCCACCGGCCGCCGCAGCTCTGCACCTGTCCACGCTCACCCAGCAGCTCTTGTCCCTCATCGCCCAGCACGGCGGCATCACCCCGGCTGACGCCTACCGCGCCCTCTGCGGGCAAGGCCCCTTCGGTGTCGTCAACAGCCCCGCCTTCGCCGCACTACTGCGCGACCTCGCTGCCGCCGACCTCATCCGCCAGGAGAGCGACGGGCTCCTCCTGCATGCCGAAACAGGGGAGCGGCTGGTCAACCACTACACCTTCTACGCCGCCTTCGCCGCCCCCACCGAATACCGCATCGTCACCGACGGCCGCACGCTCGGCAGCCTGCCCCTCGAACAACCGCTTCCTGAAGGCAGCCTGCTGATCTTCGCCGGCCGGCGCTGGCGTATCCAGGCGATCGACACCCACGCCAAGCTCATCGAGGTCACCCGCGCCTCCGGAGGACGCCCGCCCCGCTTCACCGGCACCGGCCCCCTCGTCCACGACCGCATCCGCACCACCATGCGGCGCCTGTACGAACAGACCACTGTCCCGGCCTACCTCGACGCCACCGCCCGGAGCCTGCTCGCCGAAGGCCGCGCCACCTACCGCCGCCTCGGCCTGCACGACACCCCGCTCGTCGGCTACGGCAACGACACCCTACTGTTCCCCTTCCGCGGCGACGCCATCATGACCACCCTTGCCCTGGCCCTGCACACCCACGGCGTGGACGTGATCCGCTACGGAGTCGCGCTGCTGATCAGCGACATCACCCCGCAGGCCGCCGCGGACCTCCTGTCCGACCTGGCGGCAGAGGGCGTTCCCGACGCCCTCGCCCTGGCCGCGCTCATCCCCGACAAACGCGTGGACAAGTACGACGACGTCATCGGAGATGAACTCCTCACCCTCTCTTACGCCCGCCGCCTCGACGTCGCCGAAGCTCAGCAGTCGATCGATGCTCTCGCAACCACCACCCAGCACAGCCGGGCGGTCAACCTGGATGCGTCCAAGCCTGCCGCACCGCCACGGCGACACCGCATCGGTTCACTGCCGTACGCCATCGTGGACCTCGAAACCACCTGCCTGGACACCCGCAAGGCCCGCATCGCCGAGATAACCGTCATCCGCCTTCACCCCGACGGCAGCGAAGACCGCACCTACTCCAGCCTGGTCAACCCTGGACGCAGCCCCGGCCCCACCCACATCCACGGCCTCGCCAAGGAGGACCTGGCAACGGCGCCTCACTTCTCACAGATCGCCGGAGACGTCGCAGCCATGCTCGACGGCGCGATCGTGGTGGCTCACAACGTCCGCTACGACAGCGAAGTCCTCAGCGCAGAATTCGCCCGCGCCGGCTACGCCCCCGACAACCTCATGACCTTGTGCACCCTGACCCTGGCGCGACGCTTCGGAGCGCCAGGATCTTCCCGTCGTCTCGCCGACTGTGCTGCCGACGAAGGAATCGACAACGGTACAGCGCACCAAGCCGAGAGTGACGCCCGTACATGCGCCACCCTGCTGCAGATCTACCTCGAACGAGCAACGGCACAAGGACTGCAGTGGTTCAGCGAGATCGGTGCGACAGGACAACTGCCGGCGAGGCCATGGTGCACGGCACCAGTCTCTGCTCTCACTCGACCTCGCGTCATGCCGGAGTGACGGAAGCTCACGGTCACTTGCGGTAGGCGCGGACTCCTCCCGGTCGATCTCCGTCGACGCCTCGGACCACAGTACTCATCGGGTGTTCCTCATTGATCAGGAGTTACACCGTTGTTTTTTTTACAGTCCCTGTAAGGTCGACGACCTGCTGAAGAGCGCACCGGTGCCGGCCTGATGTAGGTGCGTTTCGATCCGCGTGGGAGCCCGCCGTCCGGAAACGGCAGG
>NZ_JBEXYU010000045.1:0-68942 GCF_040631115.1 Nonomuraea sp. NPDC005692
TTTTCACCTACCCATAAACTCCATCTCCCCCCGGGCGGGCGGTTCCCCACTATACAAGCCCCCCGGCCGCTTCTCGCGCAACGCGCGAGAAGCGGCCTTCTGCATGTCAGGCCCAGAGAGCCGCCGCTCCCGAGCGCGGCCCGACGCGGCCCGGGGTCGAGGACCGACGGGACAGCCGTCGGCGGTACGGGCGCGCACGAGCACGTAGGACCCTGGTGTGCACAGGCCCTCTGAACGTCCCTGCCCCTCGGGCTGCAGCAGCTGCGGGGCATGGGCGCCACACCGGCCGGTCTGGGGCTGTCCGCCGGAGCCATCACGTGGGTTGTCGGCGCAGGTCTGCAGGCCAGGCGGGACAACGGGAAGAACAGCACGCGCACGGCTGCCACCGTGCTGGGCTTCGCCGTCCTGCTGGCGGGCGTCGCCCTGATCGCGCTGACGATCCTGACCAGCGCACTCCCCTCCTGGCTCGCCCTGGTCGGATGGGCCGTCGGCGGCCTCGGCATGGGCATCGGCTTCAACGCCTCCACCACCGCCACCCTGGAGCAGGCCCCGCCGGAGCGGCAGGGTGAGGCCAGCGGCGCACTGCAGCTCGCCCAGACCCTGGCGACCGGGGTGATCGCCGGGCTCGGCGGCGCGGCCATCGCGTTCGCCCAGAACTACGGCGGCTCCACCCGCACCGCACTGCTGGGCGTCTTCGTCCTCACCGGCCTGCTGGCCATCGCGGGCATGCTGATCGCCCGCAGGCTGCGCCCCGAGGCGGCACGGCAGGGCTGACCTCCGTAGCGCCCGGTGTTCCGCCGGAGGGGCTCGGCCGAGGCCGCCGTCCCCCGCTCGCTGTCGTGCCGCGCGCGGTCGAGATGCGCGTCCCGCCGTTGCTCCTGCCGGCCGCCGACGGCGGGCGGCGCAGCCCTAGACGCGCCAGAGGGCGGCGAGCTGGCGGGTGGCCAGCCGGGACGGCACCGCGCGCAGCAGGGCGTCGCGCAGCGCCGCGGCGAGGCCGGTCCGGGTGGTCAGCCACGACTGCCGGGACGCCGCCCGCATCATGCGGTTGGCGCTGGGCCTGCGTTCGGCGTCGTAGCGCAGGAGCCGCCGGGCGGCGTCCGCCGGCTCGGCGCCGGTCAGGTGGCGGGTCAGTGCGGCGGCGTCCTCGAAGGCCTGGCTGGAACCCTGGCCGAGGTCGGGTGGCATGGCGTGCGCGGCGTCGCCGAGGAGCGCGATCCTACCGACCGCGTACGAGGGCAGGGGCGCGGCCAGGTGGGTGATCGGGTCGACGTAGATGTCGGCCGGCGGGGTGGCCTCGATCAGTGTCGCGACGAGGGGATGCCAGTCGGCCATCAGAGACGACATCTGCCGGCGCGCCTCCTCCGCGTCCGGCGGCTCGCCGTGCAGGGCGGAGTCGGTGAACCAGTACAGCAGGTCCGCGCCGACGGGATACAGGCCGAACATCGCCCCGTTGCGGCGGTCGACCAGCTGGCTGGTGAGCAGGTCCGCCGGCAGTCCGGGCGGACGGGGCAGCATGCCGCGCAGATCCAGCCGGCCGGTCCGGCGCACCCCGGGGTGGCCGGGGAAGAGTTGTGCCCGCAGCCGGCTGCCGATGCCGTCGGCGGCGATCACGGCGTCCGCTCTGGCGACGGGCTCCCCGCCGGCGATCACGGTCACCCCGGTGGAGTCGGGTTCCAGGCGCTCGACCGGGGTGGAGGTGCGCACCAGCTCGGCGGGAAGCGGGGCGCGCAGCGCCCGGTGCAGCCGCGCCCGGTCGATGATGACGGGTATCCCGATCTGCTCCCGCACCCGGTCCATGTCGGTGATCAGCAGCGGCCGTCCGCGCCGGTCGCGCAGCCCCCCGCGGCCCTCGTGCACGACGTGCGCGCGAACCTCCTCGCCCAGCCCCAGCGCGTCCAGCGCCCGGAGCCCGTTCGGCATGACCACGATCCCGGTTCCCGCCTCCCTGAGCTCGGCGCCGCGCTCGACGAGCGTCACCTCGTGACCCCGGCGATGCAGACCCACCGCGGCCGCCACTCCTCCGAGCCCGGCGCCGACCACCACGATCCTCACAGGGCCTCCCTATTCACTACGCTCGTACTAGTACGACTATTGGTTTAGCATGGCCGTATGCCGCCCACGAATCCGGCCCGTCGCCGCGCCCTGACCGATGCCGCCATCGCGCTGCTGGCATCGTCGGGCGTGCACGGGCTGACCCACCGCGCGGTGGAGAAGGAGGCGGACCTTCCGCCCGGGACCGCCTCCAACTACTTCCGCAATCGGGAGGCGCTGCTGGTGGCCGCCGCGGAGCGCATCGTCGAGCTGCACCTCGCCGACACCGGCCGGGCCACCGACCTGGCCGCCGAGCAGCCCGCGACACTGGCCGACCTGCTGACCGAATCGCTGCTCACGGCGGCGACCACACTGCGCGACCGCTACCTGGCGATCTTCGAGCTCCAGCTGGAGGCCGTGCGCCGTCCGGTGCTCGCCGCGGCCCTCGCGGGCCTGTCGGGCGCGGCGGCCAGGATCACCGCCGGGCAGCACGACAAACTCGGCCTCCCCGTCCCCCGCGAGCGGATCCCCATCCTGATCGCGCTCTACGAAGGGGCGCTGTTCACCCTGGTCACCGCACCGCCGCAGAACGTCCGCAGGGACGCCGTCCAGGCCCTGGTCCGCGCCATCATGGACGGCTGCGGACCGACTGATCCGGCGGATCGCGCTACTGTTCCGTAAACGGAACGCCTGACGAAGAGGAGCCACATGACGTCCCAGGAAGACAGGGCGATCCCCGGCCGCCCCGTGCACGCGGGGCCCGCCGGTCCGGAGGCGCCCCTGGCCGGGCAGGTGGCGATCGTCACGGGCGGCTCGGCGGGGCTCGGCCGGGCCATCGCGCAGGGGCTGGCGTCCGCCGGATGCACGGTGGTGCCGGCCGGCCGGCGGTTGTCGGCGTGCCAGGAGGCGGCGGCCGAGATCACCGCCGCGACCGGCGTCGCCGCCACGGGCATGGCCTGCGACGTCACCGACGAGGACGCGGTCCACGGTCTGGTGCGGGACGTCGTCGCCGCGCACGGCCGCCTGGACGTGCTCGTGACCAGCGCCGGAATCCAGGCCCGCGGCGAACTGGACGCCCTAGACGCCGCCACGCTGCGCCGCTGCCTGGACGTCAACGTCGTCGGCACCTTCCTCGCCTGCCAGGCCGCCGTACCGGTGATGCGCGCGGCCGGGTACGGCCGCATCGTCACCCTGGCCAGCGCTCTCGGGCTCGTCGGCGCCGCGGGCCGGGCGGGCTACGCGGCCAGCAAGGGCGCGGTCGTCCAGCTCACCCGCAGCCTCGCCGTCGAGCTCGCGGGCACCGGAATCTGCGTCAACGCCCTGGCCCCCGGCCCCTTCCGCACCCCGCTGAACGAGGGCGTCGAGGACGACCCGCACGTGCGGGAGTTCCTCGACCACCAGGTCCCCATGAGGCGCTGGGCCGACCCCGGCGAGCTCGTCGGCGCGGCGGTCCTGCTGGCCGGTCCGGCGGCCTCCTACCTCACCGGCGCCGTGCTGCCGGTCGACGGAGGCTGGACCGCCCACTGAAGGCGTCCGACCGCTGTCTGATCCCACGAAGCCCCGGGTGCTCTTTGGTGTCCCGCACGATTCGGTCCCGCCGCACGGTGCCGTAGCGTCACCGTGACACTTGAGCATTCGGAGGGCCGGCACGTTGATCGCGATCAGGGAACTCCATGGGATCGCGGAGTTCGAGCAGGTCAGTGAGCTGTTCGACGGGATCTGGCACTTCGACCCGGACAGCCGGCCGATCACGGTCGAGCTGATGCGGGCGATGTCGCACGCGGGCAACTACGTGGCCGGCGCGTACGACGACGCGGGCCGCCTGGTGGGCGCCTCCGTCGGCTTCTTCGGCGCGGCCAACACGTTGCACTCCCACATCACCGGCGCGGCGAGCGGCCACGGCGTCGGCTTCGAGCTGAAGCTGCACCAGCGCCGCTGGGCACTGGAGCGCGGCATCGACCGCATCACCTGGACCTACGATCCGCTGGTGCGCAGGAACGCCCACTTCAACCTGGCCAAGCTGGGCGCACGTCCCGAGGAGTACCTGCCGAGCTTCTACGGCGTCATGACCGACGCCATCAACCAGGGCAGCGACTCCGACCGGGTGCTGGCCTCCTGGTCGTTGTCGGCGCCGCACGTGGCGGCCCTCGTACGGGGCGAGCCCTGCCGGCGGCCCCTCCCGGCGGACGCCGCGGTCGTGCTGGCCGACGAGGACGGACGGCCGGTGACGCGCGACAGCGACGCCTCCACCCTGCTCGTGGCGTTGCCGGAGGACATCGAGGCGCTGCGCGTCGCGGACCCCGGAGCCGCCAAGGCATGGCGGCTGGCCGTCCGGGAGGTCCTGGGCGGCCTGCTCGTGGAAGGCGGCGTGGTGACCGCCTTCCACGACAAGGCGTTCTACGTGGTGGAGCGGCCCAGCCTGGGCACGGCCTCCAGCAGCGACCGGGTGTAGCCGTGGGTGGGGGCGCCGACCACTTCCTCGGTCGGCCCCAGCTCCACGATGCGCCCCTGGTGCAGCACCGCGACCACGTCGGAGACGTAGCGCACCACTGCCAGGTTGTGCGAGATGAACAACATCGACAGGCCCAGCTCGTCGCGGAGCCTGCGCACGAGGTTCAGCACCGAGCCCTGGACGGACACGTCCAGGGCGCTGGTGATCTCGTCGGCGACCAGCAGGTCGGGCTCGGCGCCCAGCGCCCTGGCGATGGCCACGCGCTGCCGCATGCCGCCTGACAGCTCGCGCGGGTAGCGCCGGGCCACCTCGGGCGGCAGGGAGACGAGCGACAGCAGCCTCTCGACCGATTCCTTGCCGCAGCCCTCGGCGACGGACGCCCCGACCCTCATCCGGGGGTCGAGCGAGGCGTAGGGGTCCTGGAAGACCATCTGGACGCGGCTGGCGCCGGTGATGGTGCCGGTGTGCGGCACCAGGCCGCTCACCGCCCTGGCCACCGACGACTTGCCCGACCCCGACTCGCCGACCAGCCCGACGATGGACCCGCTCGGCACCTCCAGGGTGATGTCGTCGACGGCGGTGAACGAGCCGAACCGCACCGTCAGGTTCTCGATGATCATCAGACCTCCCAGCAGGCGACCTGGTGCGCCTTGCCGTACGTCGTCAAGGGGGGACGCTCGCCGGCGCAGCGGGCCGTGGCGAGCTCGCAGCGGGCGGCGAAGGCGCAGCCGTCGCCCACGTCGGAGGGGGCGGGCTGTCGGCCGGGGATGCTGGCCAGCGGCAGTGACCTGTCGGTGTCCATGTCGGGCAGCGAGTCGATGAGCGCCCGCGTGTAGGGGTGCGCGGCGCCGCCGGCCAGCAGCTCGACCGGCAGTTGCTCGACGACGCGGCCGGCGTACATGACGACGACCACGTCGCACAGCTCGCCGACGACGGCGATGTCGTGGGAGATGAACAGGGCCGCCGCGCCGGTCTCGTCGGTGACCTCGCGCAGCAGCTTGAGTATCTGCCGCTGCACCGTCACGTCGAGCGCGGTGGTGGGCTCGTCGGCGATGAGCAGCCTGGGGGTGCCCATGAGGCCCATGGCGATGACCGCGCGCTGCCGCATGCCGCCGGACAGCTCGTGCGGGTGCCGGCGCGCCACCCGTTCGGGCGCGGGCAGGTGCACGTGGCCGAGCCGGTCGACGGCGCGCTGGTGGGCCTCCGCCTTGCCGGCGCCCTGGTGCACGATCGCGACCTCGGCCAGCTGGCCGCCGACCTTCAGCGCGGGATTGAGCGAGGCCATCGGGTCCTGGAAGACCATGGCGAGCGCGGTTCCGAGCTCCTTGGGCGACATCTCGGAGATCTCCTGGCCGGCCAGCGCCAGCCTGCCCGCCGTCACCACGCCCGGGTACGGCACCAGCCCGCCGATCGCGGCCGCGGTGAGGCTCTTGCCGCTGCCCGACTCCCCCACCAGCCCGGCGATCTGCCCGGGCGCGACGGTCAGCGACACCTCGCGCACCGGCGTGATGCCGCCCGGGAAGGTCACCGTCAGGTCCTTGACCTCCAGCACCGCCTCGGGGTCCGGCTCGCCGGGGACGGGCGGCGCGGCGGGCCTGGCCTCGCGCGTGTGCACGGCGGTGCGGGAGGCGGCCTTGGCCAGCGCGTCACCCAGCAGGTTGAAGCCGATGCCGGCCAGCGCGACCGCCAGGGCGGGCCCCAGCGCCACCTCGGGCGTGACGTAGATGCGGCCGAACCCGTCGAACAGCAGCCGCCCCCAGTCGAAGGCGGGCGGCTGCACGCCGAGCCCCAGGAACGACATCCCGGCCAGGCCCAGCAGCGCGCCGCCGAGCGCCTGGGTGAGGTTGAGGATGAGCGGCTCGGCGATGTTGGGCAGCACGTGCCTGGTCAGGATGCGCATGCGTGGCACGCCGAGCATCCGGGCGGCCGCCACGTAGTCGGCGCCCGCGACGGTCGCGGCCAGCGTCTGGGTGAGCCGGGCGAAGCCCGGGGCGATGGCCACGCCGATGCCGAGCACCGCGCCCTTGGCCCCGAGCCCGGCGACCACCGCGGTGAACATGGCCAGCAGCAGGCCGGGGAAGGCGACGAGCGCGTTGACGGCGCCGGTGACGAAGCGGGCGCCGCGCGCCGGCAACACCGAGGGCAGCGCGCCGAGCACGGTGCCGACGGCCGCGCCGAACAGCGTGGCCGCCAGCGCGAGCAGGAGCGAGAAGCGGCCCGCGACCAGGACCCTGGCCAGCAGGTCGCGTCCCAGGTTGTCGGTGCCGAACGGATGGGCGGCCGAGGCGCCCTGCAGGATGGCGCCCGCGTCGATCTTCTCCGCCGCCGCGCCCCAGATCGGCGGTCCGACGACGGCCAGGACCACCATGAGCGTGACCAGCACGGCTCCGGCGACGGCGGCCGGGGTGCGCAAACGCATCAGTTTTCCTTGATCTTGGAGGTGGGGTCGAGCGCGCCCAGGATCAGATCGACGGCGAGGTTCACGACGAGCACGATCGCGCCGTAGACGAGGATGACGCCCTGGGCGACGGGATAGTCCTTCTGCGTGATCGACTCGACGATCTTCAGGCCGAGCCCGGGCCAGGCGAAGACGTACTCCACGAGCACGCTGCCGGCGATCAGCGAGGTGAGCAGCAGCCCGCCCACGGTGAGCGTCGCGGTCAGCGTGTTGGGCAGCACGTGCCGCAGGTGCAGACGGGCTGCGGGCAGCCGTTTCGACCGGGCCAGCCGCACGTAGTCGGTGGCGAGCTCGCGCAGGGTCTCCACCCGGGAGATGCGGGCGATCATCGCGACCGGGCCGATCGCCAGCGAGGCCACCGGCAGGATGTACGACATCGCCCCCTCCTTGCCGGCCGGCGGGAACAGGCCGAGCCCGATCGAGAAGACCGCCACCAGCGCGATGGAGTAGAGGAACTCCGGGACGGCGACGGCGGTGCCGGTGACCGAGCTGAAGGTGATCTCGGTGCCCCGGTTCCTGCCGTTCTCCGTGCGGACGGCCGCCCACATGCCGAGCGGCACGGCCAGCAGCAGCGCCACCACGGTGGCCAGCAGCGCCAGGCCCAGCGTGTTGGGCAGCCGGGCGGCGATGATGTCGCCGACCGGCTCGCCCGTCAGGAACGAGGTGCCGAAGTCGCCGGTGAAGATGTGCCCGACGTAGGCGGCGAACTGCTCGGGCAGCGACTTGTCCAGCCCGAGCAGCTGCTCGCGGGCTTTGACCAGCTCGACCGGCGCGGCCGGGCCGAGCGAGGCCCGCACCGGGTCGCCGGGGATGAGGTGGATCATCGCGAACGACGCCACGAGCAGCACCGCCAGCGACACGACGAAGCGCACGAGGCGCCGTACGGTCACTCAGCCTCCCTGGGTGAGGCGGATCGTCGAGGGCAGGAACAGGCCGGCCATCGTCCGGAAGGTGGCGCCCTTGGTGGCGGTCAGCGTGTTCATCTCCACCACGGGCACCAGGTCGGCGTTGTCGAACAGGGCCGACTCCGACGCCAGCCACTTGGCGCAGCCCTCGGGGCCGGTCAGCTTGGCGGCCTCGGCGACCAGCCGCTCGTACTCGGCGTTCTTCAGGTGGGCGAAGTTGGCGCCCTTGGGGGCGGCGGGGCCGGACAGGAAGCCGACCAGTTGCGAGGGCAGCGTGACGCCGATGGGCAGCCAGACGACGTCCCAGTCCTGGGTGGCGTTGAGCGACTCCGACAGCTTGGTGTCGATGACGCCGTCGAGCTTCACGTCCACCCCGATCTTCTTCCACACCGCCGCCATGTACTCGGCGGCGGCCACCATGCTGGGGCCCTTGGTGGTGGCGTACAAGAGGCGCAGGGAGAGCTTCTTGCCGTCCTTCTCCCTGACGCCGTCGGCCCCGGTCTTCCAGCCGGCCGCGTCCAGCGCCGCGGTGGCGGCCGCCGTGTCGAAGGTGGGAACGTGACCGGTGACGGTGTCGCCCTGGCACGGGCGGGGCGGCGGCACGAGCGCGGTGGCCGGCTTGCCGGTGCCGCCCGTGGCGATGCCGCCCAGCTCCTTCATGTCGAGCGCCTGGGTCAGCGCCTTGCGCACGGCGGGATCGTGGCCGGGCCTGTCCTCGCCCTGGTGGTAGAAGAACTGGCCGTTGCCCTGCGGCTCGATCATCTTGCCGAGGGCGGGGTTGGCCTCCAGGCGGGTCCGGTCGGGGCCGAAGAAGGTGGCCGAGTTGAGCGAGCCGGCGAGGAGCAGGTTGGCCGCGGTCTGCTCGTTCGGCACCACCTTGAGCACGAGCGTCTCGGGGAGGTCCTTGGCGGTCGCGCCCTCCGGGCCCCAGGCGTACTCCCGGCGCACCTTGAAGGTGTAGTGGTCGCCGGGGACGGCCTCGGTGAGCTTGTACGGGCCCGTCCCTGAGGTGGTCCGCGCGATGAGCGAGCGGTCCTTGACGGCCTTGCCGCAGACGATGAACAGCAGCCGCGAGCTCTCCAGGATGAAGCTGAACGGCTCGGGCGTCGACAGGGTCACGGTGCCGGCGGTCTCGTCGGGCTCGGCCTTCATGCCGACCGGTACGAGCACGCCGTAGATGGGCGATTTCGTGGCGGGGTCGGCGATGTGGTTGATGTTCTCGGCGACGTCGGACGGGGTGAGCTTGGAGCCGTCGGAGCAGGTGACGTTCTTGCGCAGGGTGAAGGTCACCCTGTCGGGCTTGACGTCCCACTTCTCGGCCAGGGCGGGCACGGTCTTGCCGTCCGCCGAGACGGACACCAGGGTGTCGTAGGCCACCGACAGGACCTCGTTGGTGACCGAGAGCACGCCCGTGGCGGGGTCGAGCACCCCGGGGTCCGCGCTGATGGCGGCGGTGAACGTGCCGCCCGTGACAGGCTTGCCCGTGCTGCCCGCCGTACCTCCGCCGCTGCCGCACGCGGCCGCTAGCAGGGCCAACGCGGTGAGCACCGCTGTCTTCTTCATGGCGACTCCAGGAGAGCGTGGGGTGGTGACCCACCTTCGTCCCTCGCGGCCCGACCTTCTTCGTCGCCCTTCACAAAAAGCGCGGACGGCCTCGTGCTAGCGTCCGAAGATCCGCATCTGCAGCATCACCGTGAGTCGCGCGTCGGGGTCGGACAGGTCGAGCCCGCTGATCTCGGTGAGCCGCTTGAGCCGGTAGCGGAAGGTGTTGGCGTGCACGTGGACCTTCGCGCAGGCGGCGTTGACGTCGCCGAACGCGTCGAGATAGGCCCGCAGGGTGGCCACCAGCTCGCTGCCGTGCTCGGCGTCGTGCGCGAGCAGCCGCTCGTACGGGCCGGTGGGCACCTGCTCCTCGGCGGCGACCACGTCGGAGACCTGGAGCAGCAGCGACTCGAAGTGCACGGCCGTGTAGCCGGCGACCTGGCCGGCCAGGCCGCGGGCGCGCAGCACGCGCAGCGCCCGGTCGGCGTCGGCGCGGGCCCGCGCGACCTGGGAGAGGTTGGCGGCCAGCCGGCCGACCCCGATGTTGGCCGCGTGCCGCGGTCCGACCCTGGACAGGAACGACTCGGCGACGCGCACGGCACGCGTCTCCTCGTCGCCGCCCGAGCTCAGCGGGAGGACGGCGTAGGCGACCGAGCCGATCATCGCGGCGGCCGCCTTGGGATGGATGGCGCCGACGTGCAGCGCCAGGGCGTCGCAGAAACGTTGCCGGTCGCTCTCGGCGCGCGCCGGGTCGGCCGCGTCGCCGTCGGCGAGCTGGGCGGCGAGCACGCACAGGCGCTCGGTGGCGATGCCGAGCCGGCCCGCGGCGTCGGCCGCGTCGGAACCGCCGGCCAGGACCGTGGACAGCAGGTCGGCGCGCAGCCGCCGCTGGGTGTCGGCGCCGGCGCGCTCGCGCAGCAGCTGCAGCGCGACGATCTTGGCCGCGTCGGCCAGGGCGCGCTCGCGCTGCGGGGTGAGCGGCTCGCGCACGGCGACCCAGATGGAGCCGAGGATCTCGTCGCCGATCCGCACGGCCACGGCCGCCCGGTTGATGCTGTCGCCGTCGAGCTCGATGTAGATCGGGTCGCGGCTCTGGTAGAGCTTCTTGAAGAAGCCGCGCTCGTCGAGCATGCGCTGGAAACGCTCGGGCACCTGGCGGCCGAGCACGGTCTCGACCCGGCCGGGGTCGGCTTCGTCCTGCCGGCCGGAGAAGGCCAGGACGCGGGTCGACCGGTCCTCGATGGTGACGGGCGCGTCGAGCAGCGCGCAGACGGCGTTGGCCAGCGCGAACAGGTCGCCCTGCGGCCCCTTCTCGGGCATGGCCAGGTCGCCCTCGGCCAGCAGGGAGCGCAGCAGCGCGGCGACCTGCGACCAGGACGCGGCCCTGGTCAGCCCGAGCACGGCGACGCCGGTCTCCAGGACCTTGCTGCGCACCTGCTCGTCGACGTCGACCGGCAGCTTGACGACGATGCCGCTGGCCTCGCGGGCGGCGTCGAGCAGGCCGCAGATGGCGGTGGCGCCCTGCACGCCGACGGCCAGCAGCAGCCCGCCCGGCGGCACGTACAGCTCGTCGAGCGGGTCGTAGATGTGCACCCCGGTGACCTCGGTGTCGAGGTCACCGGGTGAGGCGGCCACGTCGAGGACCGTGCTGCCGAGATCGAACAGGATCCGCTCAAGGCTGGCGCGCGGACGGCTGTTCATCCGCTCACGATAGTCGACGTAGACCGTCATCAGCCGCGCAGGTGCTCGACGGCGAGACGGGCGGCCTGGCCGATGGCGGCGTCCGCGGCCGGAATGCGGAAGGCCAGGTTGTCGCCGTGCAGGAACACCGCGACGGCGTACCGACCGCCGTCGGGGTACTCCACGACGCCCGCCTCGTTGCGCACGCCCCACAGGGTGCCGGTCTTGGCCGACACCCGCACCTCGTCCGGGAAGCCCGAGGAGAGGCGGTGCGGCCAGACCTGCCTGCTCATGATGTCGCGCACCTCCGCGCACGCCTCGGCGGGGCCCGCCTCGTCGCGCCAGAGGAGACCGAGCAGGGTGGTGATCTCGCGGGGCGTGCCCGCGGTGGTCCGTTCCGGATCGCGTACGGCCAGCGCCCTGATCCGCTCCTCGGGGATGCCGGCCACGTCGATGGTGCCCAGCTCCTCGATCACGGACTCGAACAGCGTCGCGCAGCCGCCGATCAGGCGGGTGCGCCTGAGCCCGAGCTCCTCCAGCGTGGCGTTGACGCGATCCAGCCCCACCCGGCGCAGCAGCACGTCGGTGGCCGCGTTGTCGCTCATGGACATCATGAAGTGGGCCAGGTCGCGCAGCGTCAGCGACACGTCGTCGGCGCAGCCCGAGGTGCCGATGCCGCCGTCCTTGTCCGCCGCGGTGACGGTGAGCCGTTCGGTGCGGTCCACCTCGCCCGCCGCGGCCTGCCTGGCGTACTCCAGCAGGATCGGCAGCTTGAACACCGAGGCCAGGACGACCGGGGCGTCCGGGTCGAGCCCGGTCTCGGCCTCGCCGTCCACGTCGCGGGCGTGCACGAAGCCGCGCACGCCCGCCGCCGCGAAGACCTTCCGCGCGTCCTGCTCAAACACGGGGGACCGCGCGGCTGTTGTGCAGGTGCGTGGCGATCCCGTCGCGCACGACGAACGTGACGGTGTCGTGCCTGCCCTCCTCGGGCTGCTCGGCGATGAAGGTGTCCTCGGCGAGGTGGACGTACCTGGCGGTGGTGCCCTGCTGGCCCATGCTGGCCATGAACGCGCCGGGGATCAGGGTGACCTCGACGCCGCCGTCCGCGGGCGAGACCTCGTAGGCCATCTGCGGCCCCTCGTACCGGCCGGTGTACGGCGCGGCGTCCACGGCGCGCGGCTGCTCCGGCGGGGCGGGCAGGTCGGGGGCTGCCAGCCCGCCCTCCCTGAGCAGCGGCAGGAGCAGGTCGTTCATGACGCCGAAGAAGTTGCCGCCGTTCACGCTCATCGCGATCGCGTACGAGCCGTCGTCGGCCACCCGCCAGAACGTGCTCTGGCCCGGGGTCCCGCCGTCGTGGCCGTAGGCGCCCCAGGTGAACAGCTCGAAGCCGAGCCCCCAGTTGGCGGCCATCAGGCCGGGCACGCCCGGCACCGCGGCCTGCGGGGTGCGCATCGCGGCGACGCTCTCCGCCGACAGCACCCGGGTGCCGTCCTCGGCGAGGCCGCCCGCGGCGAACATGCGGCCGAACCGCACCAGCTCGCGCGGGGCCAGGCACATGGTGGACCCGGCGGGCGCGTTGGAGCGGGGCATCTGCCACTGGGGGCAGACGTCGTTGCCCGGCCTGATGTGCCCGGCCGCCGCGCGGAACAGCACGGCCTCCTCGGCCAGCAGCGCCGCGTGGGTGGCGCCGAGCGGCTTCAGCAGGTGCTCCCACATGGCCTGCTCCCAGGTCATGCCGCGCAGCCTGGCCACGATGGCGCCGAGCACGCAGTAGCCGGCGTTGCAGTACGAGAACAGCTCGCCCGGCTCGTGCACCTTGCCCGCGCCGTGCAGGTAGGTCACGAACTTGTCGAGGCTGTCGTCGCCGCGCCCGGTGTCCTCGAACAGGTCGCCGTCGAAGCCGCCGGTGTGCGTCAGCAGCTGCCGGACGCTGATCACGGCGTCGTAGGACAGGGCGAACTCGGGCAGGTACGCCCCGACCTCCTCGTCCAGGTCGAGCAGGCCCTCCTCGGCCAGCTGCATGATCAGCGCGGCCGTCCACACCTTGGTGGTGGAGCCGACCTGGAAGACGCTGTCGGGGGTGGTCTCGACGCCGGTGTTGCGGTTGACCACGCCCGTGGCCGCCTCATGCAACTGGCCGCCGGTCCACACGGCGATGGCCGCGCCCGGCACGTCGTGAGCCGCGGCCGCTTCGTCGAGGCGTTTCTGCAGGTCCATGCGGTCTCCTCAGGCGATCTTGGGGGTGGCGCGGACGCCGAGGTGGAAGTAGGGCGAGCCGTCGTCGAGCTGGTAGAACACGCCCGAGACCCAGTCGGGGTCGCCCTCGCGACGGCCGACGAAGGTGACGTCGTCGACCGCGACGAGGTCGAGGTCGAACGGCTCCTGAAGGGCGGCGAGCGCGCCGGTCGACTCGACGCGCAGCCTGAGCGCGCCGTCGTGCACGCTCGCGGTCATGCGCGCGCCGACCCGCTCGTAGACGCCGGCGTAACGCTCGACGTCCACCTGCACGGGGGTCTCCGGCGGGCCCAGCACCGGCGGCACGGCCAGGCCGTCGAGCTCGGCGAACAGCTCGGTGGCCACGGCGTGGGTGAGGGCGCCGCTGTGGCCGCCGTTGGTGGTCACGCACACGACGGTGCCGGTGTCGGGCACGACCCAGAGCATGGCGTGCTGGCCGATGGTGTTGCCGCCGTGCGAGATGACGCGGTGGCCCGACCACTCGTCCAGGATCCAGCCGATGCCCCACTGCCTGCCCAGGGTGTGCGGGTTGGGGATGTCGACCTGCGGCTCCCACATCGCCCGCGGGTCGTCCAGCAGGCCGCCCTCCAGGTGGGCGCGGCCGAAGGCGACCACGTCCCGCGGACGGGCGCAGATGAGGCCGGCCGGGCCGCACGAGCGCATGAGGCCCCACACCGGGGCCGCCTTGCCGTCCTCGACGTGGCCGTGCGCGGCGCGGAAACGCAGCACGTCCTCCGGCAGCGTCCAGGTGTGGGTCAGGCCGAGCGGCTCGCAGATGTTCTCGCGCAGCACCTCGTCCCAGGTCTTGCCCTCCAGCACCTCCAGGATGCGCCCGGCGATGACGAAGCCGGAGTTGCAGTAGGACTGGGTGGCGCCGAGCGGGTGGTTCTGCGCCAGGTCGGCACAGGCCTCGACGTACTTCTCGATGCAGTCGTCGCCGCGGCCGGTGTCGAGGAACAGGTCCCCGTCGATGCCGCTGGTGTGCGACAGCAGGTGCCGGACCGTGACGGTCTTGGTCACCTCGGCGTCGGCGACCCGGAAGCCGGGCAGCAGCTCGGCGACCGGGGTGTCCAGGGTCAGCCGGCCGCGCTCGACCTGCTGCATGAGCAGGGTGGCCGTCCAGACCTTGGAGACCGAGCCGATCTGGAACAGGGAGTCGGGGGTCGCCTCCACGCCGGTGTCGACGTTGAGCACGCCCGCGGCGAACTCGTGCAGCTCCCCGTTGTGCAGGTAGGCGAGCGCCGCGCCCGGGACCTCGTACTTCTCGATCAGTTCGGCGAGACGCTGACCCATTGTTCCAGCCACGCGAGGATCCTTTCGTTGTAGTCGAAGCGGTGTGATGGCCGTCCGTTGAGGATAAAAAGGTGTGAACCACCGGGATACCGGACCAGACGGACCGGCACCCGGCGCTCGCGCAGCGCCTCGAACCACTGCTCTGCCTGGCCGATCGGGCAGCGGTCGTCCGACCCGCCGTGCAGGATCAGCGTCGGGGTGACGACGTCGCCGGCGTAGGTGATCGGCGACTGGTCGACGAACTCGTCCCTGACCTCGTGCTTGGCCAGGAAGTAGCCGAGGTCGGCGGTGCCGGCCATGCTGCGCAGGTCGACCACGACCCCGCCGGGGACGGCCGCGGCGAAGCGCCCGGTCCTGCCGGTGAGCCAGCAGGTCATGTAGCCGCCGTAGCTGTAGCCGGTGACCGCCAGCCGGGCGGGGTCGGCGACGCCCTCCTCGACCAGGACGTCGAGCGGGGTGAGGAAGTCGTCCTCGTCCGAGAGGCCCCAGGCGCCGGCCGTGGCGGTGTAGAACGCCTCGCCGTACCCGTCGCTGGCCCGGGGGTTCACCAGCAGCACGGTCCACCCCTGGGCGGCGAGCGCCTGGTGGTAGAGGTGCACGCCGTCGAACACGGGCGCCCAGGCGTTGTGCGGGCCGCCGTGGATGTCCAGCAGCAGCGGGCCCGGCTCGGTGAGCGTCTCGTCGCGCAGCACGAACGCCTCGACCGGCGTGCCGTCGGGTGCGGTGAAGGTGCGGCTGCGCGCCTGGAACAGCTCGACGCCCTCCGGGGCGTGGTCGGTGAGGGCGTCGCCGTCGAGGTAGACGTCACCGGCGCTGCGCGGCGTGGCGGCGACGTAGGCCACCCGGCCGGCGGCGACGCTGACGCCGGCCACGTTCCGGTCGGCGTCGACGATGCGCTCGGCGACGCCGCCGGGCGCCAGCCGGTACAGATGGGTGAATCCGCGGTCGCGGACGCAGAACAGCAGGTCGTCGCCGCTGAGCGTGGGCGTCGCCCCCGGGTAGCCGGGCGCGCCGATCATCACGTTGCGGTCGAGGCCGGTCTCGATCTCGGCGAAGTCATCCCCTTCCAGGGCGAACAGCCGGGTGTGGCCCTCGGGCACGCCGCGGTAACCGGCCACGATCCAGCGGCCGCCCAGCCACCAGACGCCCATGCAGATCACGCCGTCGCCGCCCACGCGTTCGAGGGCGCCGTCCTGCTTGGGCTCGACCAGGTAGAGGCCGCCGCAGATGTCCAGGTCGCGGTCGGGGTCCAGGCCGGCGGTGAAGGCCAGCAGGTCGCCGTCCGGGGCCCAGGCGGGCGCGCCGGCGTGGAAGTCGCCCGAGGTCACCTGTGCCGAGGCGCCGTCCTCGACGTCGACGACGAACAGGTGCGTGGTCAGGCCGCACAGCAGCCCGGCGCCGTCTGCCTTGTATTCCAGCGTGTCGATGACGATGGGCGCGTTCGGGTCCACCTCGCCGGACGGCCCGGCGTAGGCGATGCGGGTGCCGTCGGGCGACCAGACGGGCACGCCGGCGCCGAGCGGCGCCGAGGTGAGAACGCGCGGCTCACCGCCGTCCATGGGCAGCAGGTGGATCTGCGGCGGCCCGCCGGCCGGGCGCAGGAAGGCGAGGGTGCGGCCGTCGGGCGACCAGCGGGGGGCCGCGCCGGTGGCCAGCCTGCGCGGGGCGGCGCCCGGGGTGGCCAGCCAGATCTCGGTCACGTTGGCGTCGGACTTGCGGTCCGCGGTCGTCAGGGTGTAGGCGACGGCGGAGCCGTCCGGACGCAGTTGCGGATCACCGGGTACGGCCAAACCGTACAGGTCGTCGAGGGAGAGGCGGCGCATGACCGAACGCTAGGCCAGGCCGCCGCAGTCCTCTTCATCGTGGACGACGAATAGCGTCTGAGACCTTGTGCCCGGGGCCAAAGCGCCCCGGGCCGCCCTTCTACCGCGTCGTGGCGCTCTCGCGCTCTGCCCGCTCCCTGATCAGCTCCTCGACCGCGCTCGGCAGGGTCGTCTCGAAGTCGATGAGCTTCACCCACGTCGGGGTGACGACGATGCGGACCATGCCGTCGTAGAGCGAGCGGACCTCGGCCTCCCACTCGACCCGCTGCTCGGGCGTCATCTCGTACGAGCCGTTCATCTGCAGGAACTCCTCCGGGATGCCGTCCACGACGTCCAGTTCTGCCCGGCCGCGGATCAGCAGGATCTTGGGCGGGTGCACCTCGGTGTCGATCGTCAGGGCGACCATCGGGTTCGCGCGCAGGGCCGGGAGCTTGGGGGCGTTCTTCGTGGTGCACATGACGATCCGGGAACCGTCGTAGGTGAACGAGATCGGGACGTTGCGCGGCGTGCCGTCCTTGGCCACGTACGCCAGCCGGGTCAGGTCGCGGGCCAGCAGCTCCCGGCTGATCGGCCGGTCCAGGATCTCGGTGATCTCGTTCGTTCGCATGGTCGTCCCTCCAGGGTTGTCGTGTTCCGCCCCTGGGACGGAGCCGCCGGAGCGTTCTCGACATCCGCCGGCGGAGATTTTTTCGGCCTGCCGGTGGCTACCGTCGCCGGTCCGGACGGAATACCCGGCGCACGGCGTCACGCAACCACCGGTGGGCCCCGTCGGCAGTGTGGCGCGGGTGCCAGGCCATGCCGATGGTCAGCGGCGGCAGCGGCATCGGGATCTCCAGCAGGCGCAGCCCGAGCGCGCGCGCCGCGTCGCCGAGCGGCGAAGGCGGCTCCCCCGGCAGCTCGGCCGGCACCAGGCAGACCACGTCACCGGCCGCGGCCAGCGCCATGGCCGCCAGATGTCCGGGCAGGACGGCGCTGACCCGCCGGCTGAGCCCCTGCTCGGCGAGGGCCACGTCCAGCGGGCCGGTGAAGCGTCCCCGGCGGCTGACCGTCACGTGCTCGGCGGCGGCCAGCCCGGCGGGCGTCAGGGATTGCCCGGCGAGCGGGTGCCCGTTCCTCACCCCGGCGGCCATCCGCAGCGTGACCAGCTCCTCGACCCGGGTCTCCGGGTCGACGTGGTCGATGGCCCCGATCTCCAGGTCGACGCGGCCCTCGCGGAGCGCGGGGCCCGCCTCCCACTCCTCGGCCAGCACCCGCAGCGAGACGCCCGGCGCCCCGCGCCGGGCCAGGTCGAGCAGGCCCGGCGCGAGCGCCGCGCCGACCAGGTCCGACGCCTGGACGGTGAAGGTGCGCCGCATCGCGGCCGGATCGACCCCGCCGCTCGGGGTGAGCAACGCCTCCAGCCGGCGCACCACCGCGGCGGCCTCGTCCCGCAGCGCCTCGGCGCGGGGCGTGGGCACCATCGCCTGCCCCGCCCGCACGAGCAGCGGGTCCTGCAGCACCCGGCGCAGCCGGGCCAGGGTGCGGCTCATCGCCGCGGGTGACGTTCCCAGCCGGGCGGCGGCACGGGTGACGCTCTGCTCGGTGAGCAGGGCGTCGAGGGCGACGGCGAGGTTGGCGTCGAGGTTCGCGGCTGTGCTGGTCAACGGCGTCATTCCAGTTCCGGCAAGGATTGCATGCTGAAGTTCCCATTGTGGCAATAGGGGCCGGATCTGCACGATGAAAGCGCTGTACCGATCCGACACGAACCGCGAGGTTTTTCATGATTGTCATCACCGCCCCCACCGGGAACATCGGCCGGCGGCTGCTGTCCCTGCTGGTCGAGGCCGCGCCCGCCCGCGGAGAGGAGGTGCGCGTCGTGGTCCGCGACCCCGCCCGGCTCCCCGCGGCCGTCCGCGGCCGGGTCGAGGTGGTCACCGGCTCGCACGGCGACGCCGCGACCGTCGAGCGCGCCTTCGCCGGGGCCGACGCCGTCTTCTGGCTGGTGCCGCCGGACGCCTCGGTCACGCCCGAGGAGGGGTTCAGCGGCTTCACCCGACCGGCCGCGCGGGCGTTCACAGCCTCCGGCGTCGGCCACGTCGTCGGCGTCTCGGCGCTCGGCCGCGGCACCCCGCAGGCCGTCCGGGCCGGGCTGGTCACCGCCTCCCTGGCCATGGACGACCTGATCGCCGCCTCCGGCGTCGCCTACCGTGCCCTGGCCTGCCCGTCCTTCTACGAGAACCTGCTGGAGGAGGCCGGCTCGATCCGCGCGGACGGCGTCTTCACCGACACCGCCGCCGCGGACCGCCCGGCCCCGATGGTGGCCGTCGCCGACATCGCCGCGACGGCGGCCGGGCTGCTGCTGGACCGCTCCTGGACCGGCGTCGGCAGTGTTCCGGTGCTCGGCCCGCAGGACCTGTCGCCCGACGACCTGGCCCGCATCATGACCGAGGAGCTGGGCCGGCCGGTCCGCTACCGGCGTCAGCCGCTCGGCGAACTGCGCTCGGCCCTGCTCGGCCACGGCCTCGACGAGGCGTTCGTCGAGGCCGTCGTCGACATGAAGCGCGCCAAGGACGAGGGCCTGGACGCGGGCGTCCACCGCGCGCCGCAGGCCGCACAGGCCACCGGATTCGCGCAGTGGTGCGCGCGCACGCTCAGGCCCGCCGTCCTCGGCACGCCGGAGGCAGCCGATGCCCGCTGACCGGACCGAACCGCCCGTCACCGCGTTCATGCTGGTCAAGACCACGCCCGAGTGGCTGGCGATGACCGTGGCCGAGCGCGTGCACGCCTTCACCACCCAGGTCGTCCCGGTGATCGAGGCCCGCACCCGCGGCGTGCGCTCCCGCTTCTACGACACGGAGTTCTACTCGGCCCGGGTCACCGACATCTGGGTCTGGGAGGCCGACGACCACGACGCCTACCGGCTGCTGATCGACGCGCTGCGCGAGACCCCCTTCTGGGACCGTTACTTCGTCGTCGTGGACCTGCTCGTGGGCACCGAGAACGGCTACGCCCGCACCTACGGCGTGGCGCCGGTGGCCACCCTCGCCACCTGACCCCGCTCAGGGGGACATCAGCCGGCGGGCCTGCCGAACCAGCGGGACAGGTGGCCGTCCAGGTCGCGCTGGTCGTCGCCGATCCAGGCGACGTGGCCGTCCGGACGCAGCAGGACGCACGGAACGTCCAGGGCCGCGGTGGGATCCGCGAGGTGGTCGACCCGGTCCGACCAGCCGCCGGGAGTCAGGCGTTCCGTGCGGTCCAGCAGCAGGCCGCGGCCGCGGCGCAGCAGATCATAGAGGCGGCCCTGTTTCACGTCGATGTCGCGCAGGCGGCGGCCGAGCAGGTCGGGCCCCTCGCCGAAGTCGTAGCGGACGCCGATCGCGGTGATCTTCTCGATCAGATGCCGGTTCACCTCGTCGAAGTCCATCAACTCGGTGAGCAGCCTGCGCACGGCCCGCGGCCCCGGTTCGGCGGACAGCAACTCCGCCTGGGCGCGGGTGTTGTCCAGCACGTCCGCCGCGACCGGCCGGCGTTCGGCCTGGTAGGTGTCCAGGAGCGGGTCCGGCGCCCAGCCGTGGATCTGCGCGGCCAGTTTCCAGCCGAGGTTGACGGCGTCCTGAACGCCCAGGTTCAGGCCCTGTCCGCCGATGGGCGGGTGGATGTGCGCCGCGTCGCCGGCCAGCAGCACCCGCCCGACCCGGTAATGCTCGGCCAGCCGGGTGGCGTCCCCGAATCGCGACAACCAGCGCGGGGAGTGCACGCCGAAGTCGGTTCCGGCGACGGCGCGCAGTTGTCGCCGGAACTCGTCGAGGGTGGGCGGCTCCGCGCGGTCGCCGACCTCGGCGGCGGGCACGACGACGCTGTAGACGCCCTGGCCGAAGGGCCGGAGCCAGAACGGCTGAGGTTTGTCGCGCATCCCGGCCACCGTGGCGGCGATCTCCTCCTGCGGTACGCCCACCTCCATCTCGCCCATCAGCGTCCCGGTCCGCGAGGGCTCGCCCGGGAAGCCGACGCCGAGCAGTTTGCGCACTGTGCTGCGCGCGCCGTCGCAGCCGACGAGAAAGCGGGCACGCACCCGTTCCCCGTCGGCCAGTTCGACGGTCACGCCCTCGTCGTCCTGGTCGAGACCGGCCACCGCGCGACCGCGCCGGACGTGCGCGCCCAGTTCGAGCGCGTGTTCTTCGAGCAGCCGCTCGATGACCGGCTGCGGGATGCCCACCATGTAGGCGTGCGCGGAATCCAGGCTCTTGGGCGCGGGCTTGTCGATGGCGGCGAAGAAACCGGCGGCCGGACGCTGTCGTCCCTGCTGGAGCACGCGTTCCAGCAGGCCGCGCATCGCCATCAGCTCGAGGCTGCGGATGTGCAGACCGACGATGCGGACGAACGACTTGGGCTCGGTCTCCTTCTCCAGGACGAGGACCCGTACGTCGTGCAGCCGCAGTTCGGCGGCGAGCATCGCGCCGGTCGGCCCGCACCCGGCGATGACCACGTCGTAGGCGAAAGGTTCTGCGGTGGACTGCGGAGAATGCATGGTTGTTGCCTTTCGGGAGTGCCTGCTGGCGCGGCGCTCCCGGCGACACCTGCCTCAGTCGCCGACCGTGACCCCCAAGGGGAGCACCCATGTCGTTGCTGTGTCCACGGGTACCACCTCCTCGATCTCCTGCACGGCCACCGGCAAACTAGCAGTGGCCGCCGCGGTCCGCCAACGGGTTTTCACGCAGGCTCCTGGCGACAGGCGGACGGCGCCTGGTAGCGGTCGGCGAGCGCGGTCGCGCGGGTGTGCAGGGAGTCGCGCAACCACTGCGGGGCCAGGGCCTCGGCGTCCGTGCCGAGCTGCCACAACGCCCAGACGGCGTGCCTGTCGTCCTGGAAGGTCACCTCCAGCCGCAGCCGGCCGTCGGCGTCGGCCTCCTCGGCGAGGACGGCCAGCGCGGTGCCCAGCAGCTCCTCCCGCCGCCTCGGGGCCATCCGTACCAGCACGGTGACCTGGTCGCCGCCGGTGCGGAACCGGGTGCCGCGTTCCTGCCAGGCCCGGTCCAGGTCGACCCGGTCGGGCCGCTGCGCGGGTTCGGGGAGCGCCCTGGCGGCCTGGACGCGCGACAGCCGGTAGGTGCGGTCGGCCCCGGACCTCGTGGCCAGCAGGTAGCCCCGGTCGCGGATGGTGACCAGGCCGATGGGGTCGACCGTCCGCCACTCCGGTGCTCCGCCGAAGGGCGCGTAGTGGATCTCCAGCTTGCGTCCGGCGAACACCGCGCGCAGGACCTCGGCCGCCACGGCGTCGGGAACCTCCTCGGCGGCCAGCCGGCGGGACAGCAGGTCGGTCTCCGGGTCGATGAGCAGCCGCTCGGCCGCGCCGGCCGCGGTGTCCCGGTAGCTCTCGGGGAGCGCGTCGACCACCTTGAGCATCGCCGAGGCGAACGCCGAGCCGAGGCCGAACGCCTGAGCGCCGCGCCGCGATCCGGCGACCAGCAGGGCGAGCGCCTCGTCGGGGTTGAGGCCGGTGAGCTCGGTCCGGAAGCCGGGCAACAACGCGAAACCGCCGTGCCGGCCGCGTTCGGCATAGACCGGGACGCCCGCCGCGGACAGCGCCTCGATGTCGCGCAGCACCGTGCGGGTGGACACCTCCGGCTCGCGGGCGAGGGTGGTCGCGGACAGCCGTCCGTGCTGCCGCAGCAGCAGCACCAGGGAGACCAGCCGGTCGGCACGCATGCGAAAACCCTACCGAGATACACGACACAGGATGTCGTGATTCGTTGGGAGGCTGATCACCATGACGTCGAAGAACGTGACATCGAACGGAGCTGACGTGACATTGGAACGAACGGCGATCAACCCGGTCACCTGGTCGGTCGAGATGGGATTCAACCAGGGCGAGCTGGTCTCCGGGCAGACCCGCACCCTGTACTGCTCCGGGCAGACCGCGATGGGCGACGACGGCACGCCCCGGCACGACGGTGACATGGCGGCGCAACTGGCGTCGAGCCTCGACAACCTGGAGGCCGTCCTCGCGAAGGCCGGCATGTCCTTGGCGAGCCTCGTCCGGCTCAACGTGTACACCACGGACGTGGATCTGCTCTTCCAGCACTACGGCGTGCTGGCGGCGCGGCTGGGGGCCGCCGGGGCGGCGCCGGCCACCACGATGCTCGGCGTGACCCGGCTGGCGATCCCCACCTTGATGGTCGAGCTGGAGGGGACCGCGGTCGCCTGACGACCGCACCGCCGGCGGCCGGTGTCGGTCGAGCGACCCGAGGTCGGTGCCGACCAGGGTGACGGTGCCGCCGCCGGCCTGGTCGAGCCCGGCCAGGCAGCGTCACAGCGTGGTGGCGGTCGGCGCGGCCATGGTCGCCAGGCGGCGTGCTGGACATCATCGGCCGCACCCAGACCCCGGGGAACGAACCCGGCCTGCGGTGACGGGCGCGGTGTCACCTCAGGCGATCAGCCCGCCATCCCGGCGAACATGCCGGGCTCGTAGGAACCGCCGGGCTTCCGGACGATCACGTTGAGCCGGTTGTTCGCGTTGATCATGGCGACCAGGGAGACCAGCGCGACGGTCTGGTCGTCGTCGTAGTGCCTGCGCACCTCGGCCCAGGTCTCGTCCGACACGCCGTGGTGGCCGTCGGCGATCCGGGTGCCCTCCTCGGCCAGCGCCAACGCGGCCCGCTCGGCCTCGGTGAACACGGTCGACTCACGCCAGGCGGCGACCAGGTGGATGCGGGTCGCGCTCTCACCGGCGGCCGCGGCGTCCTTGGTGTGGTAGTCGACGCAGAAGCCGCAGCCGTTGATCTGGCTGGCCCGCAGCATCACCAGGTCCTGGACGGTTTTGGGCAGCGGTGACTTCTCGATCAGCACGGCGACGTTGTAGATGCGCTTCGCGATCTTGGCGCCGAGTTCGTTGGTCAGCAGGTCGAGACGTTCCATGACGGGGGTCCTCACTTCGCGGGGCTGTGTGTCGTCGGGGTCGTTCACCGGGCGGCGGGCTGGTAGGCGCCGCCGCGCTGCCGGTTGATGACGGCGAAGCGGTTGGTGGCGTTGATGAGCGCGATGAACGCCACCAGGGCGGCGAGCTGGTCGTCGTCGTAGTGCTCGGCGGCGTTCGCCCAGGCCTCGTCGGTGACGCCGCCGGCGTCGTCGGCGATGCGGGTGCCCTGCTCGGCCAGCTCCAGGGCGGCGCGCTCGGCGTCGGTGAACACCGTCGACTCACGCCACGTGGCGACCAGGTTCAGGCGGGTGATGCTCTCGCCGGCGTGCGCGGCGTTCTTGCCGTGGACGTCGGTGGCGTAGCCGTCGCCGTTGATCTGGCTCGCGCGCAGCATCACCAGGTTCTGGGTCGCGGCCGGCAACGCCGACTCCTGGATGAGCACCGGGGCCACTGCGCCGTAGTGCCCCATGGCCTTGGCGACGACCGGGCTGCCGAAGAGGTTCAGGCGGGTTTCCATGATGTGCTCCTTGCTTCTCAGTGGTTCGACCAAGAGATGCCGGAGACCCGCGTCCTGTGACAGATGAGAACGTGACGTGCGTCACACCAGCGCGGAACGGTCAGCCAGGAGCCGGCTGGGTGCGCCGGGCGTAGGCGCGGGCGGCGCGGGCGCGGTCGCCGCATCGCGTGGAGCACCAGTGGCGGCGGCCGTGCCGCAGCAGGTAGCGGTTGCACGGCGGAGATCCGCAGCTGGTGAGGCGTTCGGCGTCGGGGCCGGTGAGCAGGTCGGCCGTGTCGGCGGCCAGGGTCGCGAGAGCGCGGTCGAGGATCTCGTTGGTGGGGCACGGCGTCGCGCGGTAGGGGCCGTTCTTCTCGTCCCAGTACAGCAGGGCGGCGGTGGGGGCCTTGCTCAGCGCGTCGTTGACGGCGGACAGGGCCGTGGGCAGGACGGGCAGCCCCGCGACCCGCGCGCTGAACAGCGCCCTGACGTGCTCGCGCAGCGAGCGCAGCTGCGTCGCGCACATCTCCTGCACCCCGGCGTCGGCCGGCGCGAGGCCGCGTTCGGTGAGCCAGCGGTTCGTCGCCGCGGGGGTGCCGAGGAGGTCGATGAACTGCCCTCCGGGCAGCGCGATGGCGCTGTTGACGAAGTCGAGGGCGAGGTGGTCCTCCGCCCCCGGCGCGGGCGGCAGCACGGACTCGGCGGTCGGCGTCTCGCTCATGTATCTCATGGTACGGCTTGCGCTCGTCCGTGAGACACCGTTACCTTCATCACGGATAAACCACTTCTCATCCGTGAGGTATTGCGCATGGCCAGTTTCGGCGCGCCCATCGAGCAGATCCCCGTCCGCGTCCTGGGCGGTCCCACCGCCCTCTTCGAGTACGGTGGCCTGCGATTCCTGACCGACCCGACCTTCGACGCCCCCGGCGACTACCACGTCCCGGGCGGCCGGCTGACCAAGACGGCTCCCCCCTCCGCCACGCCTGCCGACCTCGGCCGCATCGACGTGGTCCTGCTCTCCCACGACGAGCACCCCGACAACCTGGACCATGCGGGCCGCGCACTGCTGGCCGACGTCCCGCTCACGCTCACCACGCCCGGGGGCGGGCAGCGCCTGGGCGGCGGGGCCAAGGGCCTGGCCGACTGGGAGTCGGTCGAGCTGGACCGCCGCGACGGCGGCACGATCACCGTCACCGGTGTGCCCGCCGTGCACGGCCCCGGCCCGCGCGAGGAGGTCGAACCGATCACCGGCCAGGTCGTCGGGTTCGTCCTGACCGGGGAGGGCCTGCCCACGGTCTACGTCAGCGGCGACAACGCCTCGCTGGACGCGGTCCGGCAGATCGCCGACCGGTTCGGCCCGGTGGACACCGCCGTGCTCTTCGCCGGTGGGCCCCGGTTCTCCGTCCTGTTCGACGGGCGGCTGATCGTTCTCGACAGCGCGCAGGCCGTGGAGGCGGCCGGGATCCTCGGCGCCCGCCGGGTGGTGCCCGTGCACTATGACAGCTGGGCCCACTTCACCGAGGGCCGCGACGAACTGGTGGCCGCCTTCACCGCCGCCGGCCTGCTCGACCGCCTGGACCTGGGCGACCGAGCCTGACCACGCCTGCGGCCCGGGCAGCCGTCCGGGCCGGAGCCCACGCCGTCGACGGCGACCACCTCTCGAAAGAACTCTCGTGACCACCAATGTGCCCGTCCGGACATACGACGTCCCGCGCGTCGAGGCGCAGCGCCACTCCCTGATCGTCCTGGTCATCGCCCAGGTTCTCAGCGGCGTCGGGCTGGCGGCCGGCGTGACCGTCGGCGCCCTGCTCGCCCAGGACATGCTCGGCTCCACCGGCCTCGCCGGGCTGCCCAGTGCCGTGGGCACCGCCGGCTCCGCCCTGGCGGCCGTCGCCGTAGGGCGCGTCTCCCAGGCCCGCGGCCGCCGCCCCGGCCTCGCCCTGGGGTATCTCGTCGGCGCCGTCGGCAGCGGCGGCGTCATCGTCGCCGCCGTCGCCGGCGCCCCCGTCCTGCTGTTCCTCTCACTCTTCCTGTACGGCGCCGGCACCGCCACGAACCTCCAGGCCCGCTACGCCGGAGCCGACCTGGCCGCTCCCGCACGCCGGGCGGGCGCCGTGTCCACCGTGCTGGTCGCCACCACCCTGGGCGGCGTGGCGGGGCCCAACCTCGCCGCGCCCACCGGCAGCCTCGCGGCCGTCCTCGGCGTCCCGTACCTGGCCGGGCCGTTCCTGCTCGCCGGGGTCGCCTACGCGCTGGCCGCCCTGGTCCTGGCCGTCTGGCTGCGTCCCGACCCGCTCCTGCTGGCCCGCGTCCTGGAGGCCGGCCCCGCGGCCACCCCGCACGCACAGCCGGACGACGCCGGCAGCCGGACCCGGCCGCCCGTCGCGAGGCGCCGTCCCGGCGTGCCGGTCGGGGCGCTGGTCATGGTGCTCACCCAGGTCGTCATGGTCGCGATCATGACCATGACGCCCGTCCACATGCACGACAGCGGGTCCGGCGCCGCCGCGTCGGGCCTGGTCATCGCGATCCACATCGGCGCGATGTACCTGCCCTCGCCCCTGACCGGCCGGCTCGTCGACCGTCACGGCCCGCTCGCGGTCGCCGCCGCCTCCGGGCTGGTGCTGCTGGCCGCCGGTACGCTCGCCGCCGTCGCCCCCGACGACTCCGTCGCCGCGTACGCGGTGGCCCTGGCGCTGCTGGGGCTGGGCTGGAACCTCGGCCTCGTCACCGGCACCGCGATCATCACCGACGCCGTCCCCCTGGCCACCCGTGCCAGGACACAGGGCTGGGTCGACGTGTCCATCGCGATCGCCGGCGCGGTCGGCGGCATGGCCTCGGGCCTGGTCGTCGCCGTCGCCGGTTTCCCTCTCCTCGCCGTCGGCGGCGGCGTTCTGGCGCTGGCCATCGTGCCGGTGGTCGTCATCGCACGCAGACGGTGAGCGTCACCCCATGCGGGCGGGCGCGCCCGCCCACCGCGTCAGGGCGTCGGTGAGGCCGGAGACGTCGGCGACGGAACCGGCCCAGCAGACATGACCGTCGGGCCGTACCAGGACGGCGTCCGCCCCGAGCTCCGCCTGCCCGTGCACCCGGCCGATCCTGGCCGACCACGGCTCGGCGGCCCTGGCGAACGCGGCCTCGTCGGCGGTCGTCAGCAGCAGGCCGCGGCCGTCGCGCAGCAGCCGGGCCACCCGGCCGGGCCCGGACGCCGTCACCAGGTCGAGGTCGGGGACGTGGCGTCCCAGCAGGTGGTGGCGCCGGCCGGGCAGGTCGTAGCGGATGTCCAGCCCTGAGATCATCCCGGCGACGATCCGGTTGGCCTCGGGCACGCGTACGAGCTGCTCGACGATGTCGCGCAGGGCCAGGTTCTCCTCCTCGGGCACGATCAGGAGGGCCTGCGCCCGGGTGTTGGCCAGGACGCGCGCGGCGACCGGATGCCGTTCGGAGTGATAGGTGTCGAGCAGCCCCTCGTGCGCCCACCCGCCGATCTCCGCCGCCAGCTTCCACCCCAGGTTGACCGCGTCCTGCAGCCCGAGGTTGAGTCCCTGCCCGCCCATGGGCGAGTGGATGTGCGCGGCGTCCCCGGCGAGCAGGATCCGGCCGTGGCGGTACCGTTCGACCTGCCGCGAGGCGTCGGTGAACCGGGACGCCCAGCGGACGGCCGTCAGCCGGACCCCCGGGCCGAACTCGTTGTGCAGCGCCCGCTGCACCTCCTCCTCGGTGATCGGGGTGTCGCGGGACAGCGCCTGCTGCTCGGCCCCGTAGAACAGGAACCGGTGGACGCCGTCGCCGATGGGCGCGATGTAGCCCTTGCCGGTCTTGTCGGGCGTCATGACGGGCAGGGTCCAGGTCTCCGGCACGGCGCCGTCCGGGTCGGAGATCGTGATGTCGGCGACCACCGAGAGCAGCCTGCCGTCCAGGCCGGGAAAACCGACGCCCAGCAGCTCGCGGACGGTGCTGCGGCCGCCGTCGCAGCCCACCAGGTAACGCGCCGTGAGCCGCGACCCGCCGCCCGCGGGCCCGAGCAGGGTCGCCTCGACCCCGTCGGCGTCCTGCGACAGCGCGGTCACCTCGTGCCCGCGCAGGACCCGGACGCCCAGCTCGCCGAGCCGCTCCTCCAGCAGGGCCTCGACGCGCCCCTGAGGGATGCCGATCGAGTACGGATGCCGGGTGTCCCAGGCCGTGTAATCCAGTCGAAGCCCCGCGAAATGCCCGCCGGGCACCCGCTGGATCGCCCGGTCCATGAGAGGTTCGAGCAGACCTCGTAACTCGAGCGCCTCCGCGGAGCGGGGCTGGATGCCGAGCGCCTTGGACTGCCCGCTGCGCCGGGGAAGCCGTTCGACGACCACGGCCGCCACCCCTGCGAGGCCCAGCTCTGCGGCGAGCATGAGCCCGGTCGGCCCGGCTCCGACGACGATCACATCGACGTTCATCACGGATGCTCCGTTCGACAGGGATCGGCGATGAGGTCGCCGACCGCTGCGCAGACGGTAACGGCGAGGGGGCCGGTTCCCGCAACGATAGTCACCAGCGCCGGAACGCCGATGGCCGAGATCCGCACCTCCTGCGGCGATCTATAATTTCGACTGGTATCGAATCAAGGAGTCGTGTCATGGCCGCCCCCGGCAGTGTCGTATGACCGAGAACCCGCACCTGGCCGACGTCGTGGTCATCGGTGCCGGCCAGGCCGGACTGGGGGTCGGATACCACCTGCGCCGGGCCGGCGCCGACTTCGTCATCCTGGACGCCCAGGAGGCCCCCGGCGGCGCATGGCGGCACGTCTGGCCGTCACTGCGCCTGTTCACCCTCGCCCGGCACAGCTCCCTGCCCGGCCGCATGATGCCGGCTCCCCCAGGCGACGGCTACCCGGACGCCCCGCACGTCGTCTCCTACTTCACCGACTACGAGCGGCGTTACCGGCTGCCGATCGTCCGCCCCGCCGCCGTGCGGGCGGTGCGGCGCGCCGACGACCGCCTCGCCGTGGAGAGCACCGCCGGGCTCTGGCACGCCCGCATCGTCGTCAGCGCCACGGGCACCTGGTGGCGGCCGTACGTGCCGTACTATCCGGGCATCCGCGACTTCCGCGGCGAGCAGTTGCACACCGCCGGCTACCGCGGCCCGGAGCCCTTCCGCGGTCGCCGGGTGCTGGTCGTCGGCGGCGGCAACTCCGCCGCGCAGATCCTCGCCGACCTCTCGCGGGTCACCGAGGTCGCCTGGGCGACCTCACGCCCGCCCCGGCTGATGCCCGACGAGCTGGACGGCCGCGCCGTGTTCGCCCTGACCGCCCGCCGCTACCGGGCCGTCCTGGCCGGGCAGGATCCCGGGGACGTTCCCGACCTGGGTGACATCATCGCCGTCCCGCCGGTGCGCGAGGCCCGTGACCGGGGTGTGCTCAAGGCCGAGCCCATGTTCTCCCGGATCACTACCGACGGGGTGACGTGGTCCGACGGCAGCGCGGCGGCCTTCGACGCCATCGTGTGGGGCACCGGTTTCCGTCCCGCCCTCAACCACCTGGCCCCGCTGCGGCTGCGCGGCTCCGGCGGCGTGATCGCCACCGAGGGCACCCGCGTCCTGGCCGAACCCCGCCTGCACCTGCACGGCTACGGCGAGTGGACCGGCCCCGCCTCCGACACCCTCATCGGCGCCGGCCACAATGCCCGCCACCTCGCGACCGAGATCGTCACCCAGTTGCGACTCGAGCCGCCGCGCCGGCGCCCCGCGTAGTCTCATCGGCCGAGCAGGCCGGCGCCGACTCCACCGTACGCAGCAGGCAGCCGATCTACGTGCGGTTCAGGCCGGCTTCCAGGTGTGCCAGTGCTGTGTCGATTTCGGCGGGGCCGTCCAGGCCGGGATCGTGGGCCCACTGCATCCAGACCATGGCCACGATCCCGAAGACCGCGCCGACCGCGTCGCGTACGCGCGGGTCGTCAGGAGCACAGCCGGCCTTGTCGGCCACGAGCCGGCAGACCTCTGCGATCAAGCCGGGACTCCTGCGCACGTTGGCGGCCAGTAGTTCGGGCACGGTGACCGCGAACACCTCCCGGGCGTGCCCGGCGGCGATCTCCTCCGGCGACAGGGCGGCGAAGGCGGCCCGGAACGCACCCCGCAGCAGGGGGACGGGGGCGTTTGGCGGCTGAGCGGCCAACGCCTCGGTGAGAGGCGGGAAGCCGTCGAGGACGACCAGATGCTCCTTGGTCGGGAAGTAGCGGAAGAAGGTGGCCGGAGAGACTTCAGCGGCCTCGGCGATCATTTCGGTGGTGGTGGCGTGGTAGCCCCGCTCACGAAAGAGCCTGAACGCCTCACGAAGGATCGTCTCCCGTGTCCTGGCCTTCTTGCGTTCGCGCAACCCGCCCTCTCCCATGCGGGACACTCTATCGAAGCAATAATGAGAGTGCACTATCTAAAGATAGTGTACTCTCAGAATTCCTTGAAGTCCGATCGGGGCGACCACACCCCAGGACCGCACGCATGGAGGCTCTTCACCATGGGCGACGACATCACCGGCCTGCACCACGTGGGCCACATCGTGCACGACATGACCCAGGCCATGGACACCTACCGCCGACTCGGTTTCACCGTTGCCGCGCCCACCTACCCCATGCTGCCGCGGGTCGCCGGAGGAGCCGCCGAGCCGTTCGGCGTGGCCAACGCGCACGTGCAGTTCCCGCGCAACTTCATCGAGCTGGTGGCCGTGATCGACGACGTCGGCCACCTGCCCGGCGAGGCCCGGCCGATCCCGCTGCGGGTGCCCGACGACAGGCTGCCTGGACTGCTGGCCGCCATCGGCGCCACCACCGCCAACATCGCGTCGTTCCTGCAGCGGTTCCAGGGCCTGCACATCATGATCGCCGACACGCCGGACATCGACGTCATCGCCGCGGGGCTGACCGCGGCCGGCGTCGACCATGCCGGCGTGCACGCCGTGCAGCGCCCCGTCGAGACCCGCACCGGCACCACGATGGAACCGGTCCGATACCTGGAGATCTCCGCATCCGGCCTGCCCGCCGGGCGCGTGCCGGAAGGCAGGATCGGGTTCGCCGAGAACGCGCCGGCCCGACCGGGCGGCACCCAGCCGCACACCGTCCACCCCAACGGCGCCACCGGGCTGGTCGAATGCGTGCTGTGCGTCGCCGACGAGGCGCTCCCCGCGCTGACGCGGCGTTATGCCACCTACTTCGGGCAGGCGCGCGACGGTCGGCCGCACACCTTCGACCGGGCGGACGTCACCGTCGTCTCTGCCTCGACGCTCGGCGACCTGCTGCCCGGTGAGCGGCCCGCGGCCCTGCCCGCGTTCGTCGCCTGCACGGTGTCGGTGCGCGACATCACCGCCACGCGACAGCACCTGCGCGACAACGACGTCCAAGTACGCGTGACCGGCCGCCAGGAGATCTTCGTGCCCGCCGAGGCCGCGTCGGGCACCGCGATCATCTTCCGCCAGGAAGAGTGAGCCCCACTGCCCGGCCGAGATGCTAGGCTGCCGTTCGTTCGGTACTGGATCTGTGTGGATGGGAGGTGAGGTTCGATGACCGCGGTGAAGACCGCTGCCCCGTGCAGCGCCCGGACCAACCTCACGTCCCGGGCCCCGGTCTGACCCACTTCCTCTCCCTGCCATGAATCAGGCGGGGTGACGTCCACGTCTCGTCGGGGCCCCTTCTCCGCAAGGGTCTCACGTTGTCACACACGTACACCGATCCATCCGGCCTGTCCCGGTACGGGTGGACCGGCGCACTCGACCGAACCTTCACCGAACACTACGAAGCGGGCCTCGTCCCGGCCCGGATCTCCCGGGTCGACCGCGGCCTGTGCACGGCGGTCACCGCATCGGGCCCGGCGCGGGCCACGTTCGCCGCGCCGCACCCGTCCGACCCGCTCCTGACGCCCTGCACTGGCGACTGGGCCGCGCTGCGTCCCGGAGCCGAGCCGCACCTGGTGACGCTGTTGCCGCGGCACAGCGCGATCGTGCGCTCGTCGGCGTCCAGGTCCTCCCACGGACAGGTGCTCGCCGCCAACGTCGACACGGTGCTCATCGCGCTGTCCCTGGCCACGCCCCTGGACGCGGCCAAGCTGGAACGGCTGCTCGCCCTGTCCTGGGAGAGCGGGGCGCAGCCGGTGATCGTCCTGACCAAGGCGGACCTGGCCCACGACGCCGAGGCCGTCCTCGCCGAGGCCGAGTCGCTGGCACCCGGCGTGGACGTCCTGGTCACCAGCGTCGCCACCGGTCACAACATGGACGTGCTGGCCGGGCTGGTGCGCGGCACCACCGTGCTGCTCGGCCCCTCGGGCGCGGGCAAGTCCAGCCTCGGCAACACGCTGCTCGGCGCGGAGCTGCTGGCCACCGGCACGGTGCGCGCGCAGGACGGCAAGGGCCGCCACACCACCGTCCGCCGCGAGCTGCTCCCCCTGCCGGGCGGCGGGATCCTCATCGACACGCCCGGCCTGCGCGGGATCAGCCTGCACGACGCCGCCGACGGCCTGGAGCAGGTCTTCGCCGAGATCGAAGAGCTCGCCGCCGCCTGCCGCTTCGCCGACTGCGCCCACGACACCGAACCGGGATGCGCGGTCCAGGCCGCCATCCGGTCCGGCGAGCTGTCCGGACGCCGCCTGCGCAGCTACCGGAAGCTGCAACGGGAGAACGCCTGGGCGGCCTCGCGTACCGATGCCCGGCTGCGCGACGAGCGCGTCAACCACAAGAAGGCCATCACCAGTCACCTGCGCGCCACCTACAGGTTCCGGGACCGGCAGTCGTGACCGGCCACGTCCCCCGACCGTCCGTTCCGTCCACCACAAGCACCGGCCAGGTCCCGCATCCGCAGAAGGACAAGGAGACGAACCCGATCATGACCACTTCCTGGATCACCCGTCCCGAGAACGCCGCCGACGCCGCCGCCGTCCGCGAGATCAACCTCTCGGCCTTCCCCGGCCCGCATGAGGCCGACCTCGTCGAGGCGCTGCGGGCCGACCCGCAGGCGTGGCTGCCCGGCCTGGCCTGGCTGGCCGAGGCACCCGGCGGCGAGCTCGCCGGATACGCGCTGCTCACCCGCTGCCACGTCGGCGACTCCCCCGCCCTCGCCTTGGGCCCGTGCGCCGTCCGGCCCGGACACCAGCGACAGGGCGCGGGTTCCGCCGCCATCCGCGCCGCCCTGCAGGCGGCCCGCGAGCAGGGCGAGAACCTGGTGGTCGTGCTCGGTCACGCCGAGTACTACCCGCGCTTCGGCTTCTCCCCGGCCTCCGGGTTCGGCATCCGGCCGTCGTTCGAGGTCGAGGACAAGTACATGATGGCGCTCGCCCTCGACCCCGAGCGCCCGGTCCCGAGCGGCGTCATCCGCTACGCGGCGGCGTTCGGCGTCTGACCTCCCGCTCCTCGCCCGCGCCGGACGGCCTCCAGCACGGCTGGGGGCCGTCCGGCCGAGCATGTCGTGATTTTCTTCGGCACGGACGTCGAGACCGGCACCCCCGCTCCGACTCCCCAGTGAGTCGCTCCGAAAAGCGGAGCGGCCGACGGCAAGGGAGCCGACATGGGGACGCTGGAGAACAAGAACGCACTGGTGACCGGCGGGTCGCGGGGAATCGGGCGGGCGATCGTGGTGCGGCTGGCCCGTGAGGGCGCGGCGGTGCTGTTCACCTACCACCGCGACCAGGCGGCGGCCGAGGCGGTGGTGGCCGAGGTGGCGGCCTTCGGCGGGCGGGCGATCGCCGTACGGGCGGACCAGGGGCGCACGGAAGACCTCAAGCACCTCTTCGGCGAGGTCGACCGCTGCCTGGACGGCCTGGACGTGGTGGTCAACAACGCGGCGATCAATCCGATGGGAGACATCCGCGACGCCGTCGAGAGCGACTTCGACGAGGTGATGGCGGTCAACACCAAGGGGCCGTTCTTCGTCATGCAGGCCGCCGCGGAAAGGCTCGGCGAGGGCGGACGGATCGTCAACATCTCCTCCACGGGCGCGGCGCCGGGCCTGGCCCTGTACTTCGCCAGCAAGGCGGCGCTGGAGTCGATCACCGCGGTCGCCGCCCGCGAGTTCGGCCCCAGGGGCATCACGGTCAACAGCGTCTCCCCCGGCGCCACCGACACGGACATGATGCGCGCCGCCGCCGGTGAGCATCTGGAGCAGGCCATCGCCCACACCGTGGCCCTGACGCCGCTGCAACGGCTCGGACGCCCCGAGGACATCGCCAACGTCGTCGCCTTCCTGGCCGGGCCCGACGCCCAATGGATCACGGGCCAGAACCTGCGGGTCTCCGGCGGCCTGGTGATCTGACCGGCGGCAGCGGGCCGTCCCGCCCCGGTCAGGAGCCGTTGAACGGTTCCAGAGGGCGGGCGCCGAGCACGCACCGGGCCGGCACGTGCGGCAGGCAGGCCTGCACACCGGCGACCTCCTCCTCGCCGATCGTCCAGTCCATGGCGGTCGGGCCGCCGCCCAGGAGGACCGCCTCCATGAAGTCGTTCCAGCGTCCGTACGAGCTGAGCAGGACCAGGTCGTCCGGCACGTCCAGGTCCAGGACGACGTAGCGGGCGTACTCCTCCTCGGTCTGCGGGCACAGGAGGGCCTCGGCCGTCACGGCCACCGTGTCGTCGCGGGTGTCCGGGCCGGGCCACGCCCACACCGGCGGACGGCCCCGGCAGTCGAGGCCACGCCTGGCCATCTCCCCCGCCATCTCCTCGTAGACCGGCCGGTACGACGGGATCGACAGCCGGGCCCAGTCGCCGGCCAGTTCGCCGTCGGTCTCCAGCGTGACCAGGACCGCCCGGTGCTGCACCGTCCACAAACGCATCGGACGATTGTGGCAAGAACGGCTGCCGGCGATCTCGTGTATCGCGGATGTATCGAAAAACGCATACATCACGGCAACGGCCGTCCCCCTTCACTGGAGGCATGGAAAGGGAGAAGGCTTCGGCCGATGACGGGAGATGGGACCGGCGTTCGCTGTTCCGGGGGGCCGCCGTGCTGGCCGGCGCCGCCGCGACCGCGCCGCTGCTGGACGGGACGGCCACGGCGCTGGCCGACGGCGGCGACGCCGACGCGCTGTTCAAGGCCGGGAAGTTCGAGCAGGCCGGCCGCGCGTACGAGGAGATCCTGAAGAAGGACCCCAGGAACCTGCACGCGGCCCGCCGGCGCGGCCATGTCGGGCTGCTGTCCAACCGGTTCCCCGAAGCCGAGAAATACCTCAAGATGGCCGTCCGCCTGGCGCCCGCGGACAAGGAGGCCAACGAGCTCCTGGGCGACTGCTACATCCGGCAGGACAAGTTCGCCCTCTCCGTTCCGTGCTGGCAGGCGGCCGGCGCGGAGGACTACGCCAAGTGGTTCGCGGCGATCAGCGGGGAGCCGTACCAGATCAAGGGCGACGTCGGCCGGGCGCGGTTCCTGCAGATGGACCCGCGGCCGCTGGTGGAGGCCTCGGTCAACGGCGGACCGGCGAAGCGCTTCACGTTCTACACCGGCGCCCCGAACCTGAGCCTGACCGCGTCGGCGGCCAAGGAGGCCGGGCTGAAGGCCGTCGTCAGTCAGAAGACCGACTTCGAGGGCACGCCCATCTGGGTGCACTACGGGGTGCTGGACTCCTTCAGGCTGGGCGGCATCGAGATACGCAACGTCCCCGTGGGCTGGTCGTCGACGGAGTCGGGCGCCGACGTCGGCACCGACGGCGACGGCCTGATCGGCACGTGGCTCTTCTACCACCTGCTGACCACGTTCGACTACGCGGGCCGGCACCTGATCCTGCGCCGCCGCACCCCCGAGACGGCCGGCGAGGCACGCGCCGCCGCCGCGCGGGCGGGCGCCGAGCCGCTGCCGATGTGGCTGGCCCGTGACCACAACGTGCACAGCCTGGGCAGCATCGCGGGGTCCGGCCCGCGGGTGGTGGGCGTGAACCTCGGCGGGGTCGGCGAGGTCGCCGCGGGCATGCCCGGAGAGGTGGCCGAACGTCTGGGGGTCCGGACCGACCACGAGCGCCCGATCGAGACGTTCGCCCACAGCCACCCGACCATCACCCACCCCTGCTATCCGGAGGAGATCCGGCTCGGCGGCGCCGTCGCCGAGCGGGTCTACTGCGAGGCGGACCCGAACATGCCGGTCAACGTGCCCTGGCCCTACGGGACGGGCTTCGACGGGATCGCCCACTTCGCCCACTGCTTCTTCAAGCCCTACAACCTCACCCTCGACTTCACCGACATGAAGCTCTACATCGCCCGCGGCAAGGCCACCTGATCATCTCGACCGCAGCCGGTCGCGGCGGCGGGTCAAAGAGGCGGTCTCGGCGGTGTTGCCGGCCAGCTCGATGGCCTTGTCGTAGGCGGCGCGCGCCTCCTGATCGCGGTCCAGCCGGCGCAGCAGGTCGGCGCGGGTGGCGTGGTAGGCGTGGTAGCCGGCCAGCCTGTGCCCGAGACGGTCGACGGCCGCCAGCGCGACCTCCGGCCCGTCGAGCTCGGCGACCGCGACGGCCCGGTTGAGCGCGACGACCGGCGAGGGGTCGAGGCGGACGAGCTGGTCGTAGAGGGCCAGGACCTGCGACCAGTCGGTGTCGCGCATGTCGCGGGCGGAGGTGTGCACGGCGTTGATCGCCGCGAGGATCTGGTAGCGGCCCGGCGCCACCCCGGCGGCGGCCGCGGCCAGGCGCTCGCGCACCAGCCGGTGGCCCTCGGCGATCAGCGCCGCGTCCCAGGCCCCACGGTCCTGCTCGTCGAGCGCGACCAGTTCGCCGTCGGCCGAGACCCGGGCGGGGCGGCGGGCCTCGATCAGCAGCATCAGCGCCAGCAGCCCGGTCACCTCGCCGTCGTCCGGCAGGAGGGCGCGGATCAGGCGGGTGAGCCGGATCGCCTCGGCGGTCAGCTCGTGCCGTACGGGATCGGTGCCGGGGCCGGTGGCCAGGTAGCCCTCGTTGAAGACCAGGAACAGGACGGCGAGCACGCCGGAGACACGCGCCGGGAGATCTTCGGCGGACGGCACCCGATAAGGGATGCGCGCCGCCTTGATCTTGGCCTTCGCGCGGGTGATCCGCTGCCCCACGGCGCTCTCCTGCGCCAGGAAGGCGCGCGCGATCTCGGGCATCGTCAGGCCGGCGACCAGGCGCAGCGTCAGCGCTGTGCGGGCCTCCATCGCCAGCGCCGGATGACAGCAGGTGAAGATCAGCCGGAGCCGGTCGTCGTCGATGGCGCCGGCAGGCTCGGGTGGGTCGTCGTGGGACATCTGAGCCTTCCTGTGCTTGTCGTCGCGCTTGTTCTCGCGCCGGATCCGGTCGATGGCCTTGCGGTTGGCGGTGGTGGTCAGCCAGGCGCCCGGATTGGGCGGCACGCCGTCGGCCGGCCACCGTTCGACGGCGGTCGCGAACGCCTCGGCGGCCGCCTCCTCGGCGATGTCGAGGTCACCGAAACGCCTGGTCAGGGCGGCGACCACCCGGGCCCACTCCTCGCGGTGGGCCCGGGTGACCGCCTCGCGGGCGTCGTTCACAGGAACGGTCGCACCTCGACCCTGCGGTTGCAGTGCTTCGACCCGTCGGCGGCGAGCCGGAGGGCCACGTCGAGGTCGGGGGCCTCGATGATCCAGAAGCCGGCGAGGTACTCCTTGGACTCCAGGAAGGGCCCGTCGGTGACCATCACCTCCGCGCCCCGGTTGTCGATGACGGTGGCCGTGCCGGGCGCGGCGAGGCCGCCGGCGAAGACCCAGTGGCCCCCGGTCCTGAGGCCCTCGCTGAACACGTCGATCGCCGCGCGCTCCTCCGGGGTGGCCGAGTTGGTCCTGTGGTCGATCACTGAGATCAGGTATCGCATGTGCAGATCGTCTCCTGTGGGGCCAGGGCAGCGGGCATGACTCAGGTCGTGGCGTACTGCGGGCGCCCGGCCGGCCGGTAGACCTGGATCGTCACGCCCTTGGAGTCGGCCCGCGACTCGATCAGGTCGAGCGCGAGATCGGGGCCGGCGTCCGGGAACAACCGCGCGCCCTGGCCGAGCACCACCGGAACGACGATCAGGGTCAGCTCGTCGACCAGGTCGTTCGCCAGCAGCCACCGGACCAGCGTGCCACTGCCGTGCACCTGCACCTCACCCCCCGGCTCCGCCTTCAGTGCCCTGACGGCGGTCCTGAGGTCGCCGGGCAGGACGGTGGTGCCCGCCCACGCCGGATCGGTGAGCGTGGCCGACGCCACGTACTTGGGCCGCGTGTTCAGCGCGCCCAGGACGGTCTCCCAGCCGGGGACGTCCCGGGCCGTCAACGACCCCCACGAGCCGGCGAACAGCTCGTAGGTGCGCCGCCCGAACAGGAACGCGTCGGCGCGCCCGTAGGTCTGGTTGATGAACGTCGTGGTCTCGTCGTCACCCCTGCCCAGGGCCCACCCGCCGCGCTCGAAGCCGTTCCTGCGGTCCTCCTCCGACGCGCCGCCGTTGCCCTGCATCACTCCGTCGACGGTGACCTGGGTCATGGTCGTCAGCTTCATGGTCGCGCTTCCTTAGCCTGTGGCGCCGCCCCTTGCGGGCGGTCTCACCCCTGCTACGAACGCCGCCGCCGCGATCCGACACCGCCGCCGGATCTTTTGTGCGTACTTTTACGTGGAACGCCGAGGGCGGGACGCCCGATCATCTGGTGTGCTCCTCAGCAACCGTGCCGTCTTCGCCAGCTCCGACCTCGACGAGGTCCGCGGCGAGGTCGCCAAGGTGTTCTGCCCGCACCGGCTGGACCTGGCCGGGGACGCGAACCTGCTGTCGGCCCGGTTCAACTCCGTGCAGCTCGGCTCGGTCCGCGTGAGCTACCTCGACTACGGGGCCGACGTGCACATCGAGCCGGGCGACCTCGACACGTTCTTCCTGGTCATGATCCCGCTCGCCGGACGCAGCCTGATCCGCGCCGGCGGCGAGGAGATCGTCTCCACCCCGTTGCTGGCCTCGCTGCCCTCGCCGACCCGCCACCTCGACATGCGCTGGGCCGCCGGCTGCCCGCAGTTGCTGGTCAAGTTCGAGCGCTCGGCGATCGAACGCTCGCTGGAGCAGATGCTCGGCGAGCCGCTCGACGGCCCGGTCGTCTTCGACCTCGGCATGGACCTGACGACGGGCTGGACCCGTTCCTGGCGCGACATGGCCGACCTGCTGGTCAGGGAGGCCGAGCGGGAGGACGGGCTGGCCGGCCACCCGCTGGCCATCGCCCATCTGGAGAACGCCCTGATCACCCTGCTGCTGACCATGCAGCCCTCCAACTACCTGGAACGACTGACCGCTCCCAGGCCGCCCGCGCTGCCGAAGGTCGTGCGCCGGGCGATGGAGTTCATCGAAGGGCACGCCCACCTCCCGCTGAGCACGACGGACATCGCCGGCGCCGTCGCGGTCAGCAGCCGCTCACTCCAGGAGGGCTTCCGCGCGCATCTCGGGCTGTCCCCGATGGCCCACCTCAGGCAGGTCCGGCTGACGCGCGTGCACGACGAGCTCAGGACGGCCGACCCGGCCAGGGCCACGGTGACCACGGTGGCCGCCCGATGGGGATTCCTGCACCAGGGACGATTCGCCGCCCAGTACCGCGAGAGGTTCGGGCAGCCGCCGTCGGAGACGTTGCGCAGAGGTCCCGCGTCAGGCGGATGAGATCCGCGCTCAGCGGATGGCACGGGCGCACGCGCCGCCCGTACCGTTCTTGTCAGGCGCCGATCAGATCCTCCACACCACACCACCAGAAGGACACCACCATGCGCGACATCCTCATCGTCGGCGCCGGCCAGGCCGGTCTCCACCTGGCCATCGGCCTGCTCCAGCACGGCTACGACGTGACCGTGGTCTCCAACCGCACCCCCGAGTCCATCCGCGACGGCCGGGTGATGTCCGGCCAGGCCATGTTCGGCACCGCGCAGGCCCACGAGCGCGAGATCGGCCTCGACTGGTGGGCCGACGTCTGCCCGCCCATCGAGGGCATCGCGCTCACGGTCCCGAGCCCGGAGGGCGGCAAGGCCCTCGACTGGGCGGCGCGGCTGGACGTCCCCGCCCGCTCGGTCGACCAGCGGCTGAAGATGCCGGCCTGGCTGGGCGAGTTCGAGCGGCTCGGCGGCAAGCTCGTCCTGCACGACGCCACCCCCGATGACCTGGAGAGCTACGCGGCCCGGTACGACCTGGTTCTGGTCGCCGCGGGCAAGGGCCAGATCGCCTCGCTCTTCGAACGGGACCCCGCCCGCTCCCCCTACACCACCCCGCAGCGCGCGCTGGCCGTCACCTACGTCAACGGCCTCGCCCCCCGTCCCGGTCATTCGGCGGTCTGCTTCAACCTGCTGCCCGGCGTGGGCGAGTACTTCGTCTTCCCCGCGCTCACGCACACCGGCCCCTGCGAGATCATGGTGTTCGAGGGCGTGCCCGACGGCCCCATGGACTGCTGGGGCGACGTCCGCGGCCCCGCCGAGCACCTGGCCCGCAGCCGCCGGATCCTGGAGACGTTCTTCCCGTGGGAGGCCGAGCGCTGCGCCGGGATCGAGCTCACCGACGCCAACGCGGTGCTGACCGGCCGCTTCGCCCCCACCGTCCGGCGCCCGGTTGCCGTGCTGCCCTCCGGCGCGCCGGTGCTCGGCGTCGCCGACGTGGTGGTGCTCAACGACCCGATCACCGGGCAGGGCAGCAACAACGCCGCCAAGTGCGCCGCCACCTACCTGCGGGCCATCGTGGAACGCGGCGGGCAGCCGTTCGACGCCGACTGGATGCGGCAGACCTTCGACCTGTTCTGGGCGCAGGCCCAGCACGTCACCAACTGGACCAACGCCCTGCTCGCGCCGGCCGAGCCCCACCACCTGGCGCTGCTGGGCGCCGCCGGTCAGCGCCCAGAGATCGCCTCCCGGTTCGTCAACGGCTTCGACGACCCGGCCGACTACGCCGAGTGGTTCATGGACGCCGGCCGTGCCGAGACCTATCTGGGCAGGGTGACGGCATGAGGTCGCTGCGCGAGGCCTTCGGGCAGTTCGCCACCGGGGTGGCGGTGATCACGACGGTGACCGCCGACGGGGAGCGGGCCGGCGTGACCGTCAACTCCCTCACCTCGGTCTCGCTCGATCCGGCGCTGCTGCTGTGGTGCCTGTCGAACCGGGCGCCCAGCGCGCCGCTCTTCCTGCGGGCCGGGCGGTTCGCCGTCAACATCCTGGCCGCCGACCAGGGCCACCTGTCCAGGCGCTTCGCCACCCCCGCGGCCGACAAGTTCGCCGGGGTGGAGCTGCTCGGCACGCCGCTGCCGATACTCGCCGGGGCGCTGGCCAGCTTCGTCTGCCGCACCGAGCGCGTCCACGACGGCGGCGACCACCACATCCTCGTCGGGGCGGTGGAACGTTACCAGCGGGCCGGGGGCGAGCCGCTCGTCTTCCACTCCGGCCGGTACCGGGAGTTCTGGCCCGAGATGAGCGCCGGCGAGGGCCGCGTGGCCAGCCACGCGTGACGGCCGCCGGGGGGTGTCACTTCTGCCCCGGCGCCGCGGCCACGGTCGGGCGCCGGCAGACGTACGTACGCGCGGGCGGCAGGTTGCGCCAGACGGTTCGGGTCGTCAGCACCTCGTCGAAGGCGGCGTCCAGCCGGCCGCGGAACCGCCTGCCCGGGCCGGACCGCGTGCCGGTCAGGTAGGCGATCGTGGTGAAGCTGCCGCCGGGCGCCAGGACGCGCGAGACCGCATCGAGGATGCGCTCCTGGGCCCGTTCCGGGATGAGGGTCCACGGCAGCGCGCTCACCACGGCGTCCACCTCGCCCGCGCCGATGCGTGACCCCAGGTCGGCGGCGTCCATGTGCAGCACCTCCAGCCACGGACGGGTCTGCGCCAGATGGTCGACCATCGCGCGGTCGGTCTCCACCGCCACGAACCGTGCCCGGGACGGCAGCCGGGACCGGATCAGCCCGCTGATCGCGCCGGTCCCGGGCCCCAGCTCCAGCACGGTCGGCGCGCCGCGCTTCGGCACCACCTCGACGAGCTGCGCGGCCAGCAGCTCCGACGTGGGGGCGAAAGCGCCGATCACCAGGGGCCTGTTCGCGGCCGCCCTGAGGAAGACGCCAAGATCAGATCGCATGCCTCGACGCTAGTGACGCGCCGGTCCGGACGACTCCTGCCTGGTGGCGATTCCCCGCCTCCGACCATGAGCCGGGCTCGGCGGCCGGCCGGCCGGACCGGTCCTCCGCCCGGAGGACCCGTCCCGCCCGGCAGGCCACCCGCTAAGGGCGTGAGCCGTGCCAGGAGTTCCACAACTCCTGATAGACGCCGCCGGCCGCAAGCAGTTCGTCGTGCGCGCCGACCTCCACGACGCGTCCGCCCTCCATCACCACCACCCGATCCGCGTCCCGCGCCGTGTGCAGCCGGTGCGCGATCGCGATCACCGTGCGTCCGTCCAGCACCGCCGCCAGCGACCGTTCGGCGCGCCGGGCCGTACGCGGGTCGAGCATGGCGGTGGCCTCGTCGAGGATGACGGTGTGCGGGTCGGCCAGGACGACCCGGGCCAGGGCGAGCTGCTGCACCCGGTCGGGGCCGGGTTCGGCGCCGGAGGCGTGCGGGCCGAGCTCGTCGTCCAGCGAGGTCACCCAGTCGGCGCCGACCGCCGCCAGGGCCTTCTCCATCCGGTTGTCGTCGGCCGTGGGGTCGGCCAGCTGGAGGTTGTCGCGGACGGTGCCGAGGAACAGGTGCTGCTCCTGGGTGACCAGCACGACGTGCTTGCGGAGCTGGGCGGGCGACAGGTCGGCGACCGGGATCGAGCCGACGGTGACCGTGCCGAGGCGGGGCCGGTCGATGCCGGCCAGCAGCTTGCCGAGCGTGGACTTGCCGGCTCCAGAAGGGCCGACGACGGCCAGGCGCTCGCCTGGCCGCACGGTCAGTTCCACGCCGGTGACGACGTCGCCGGTGGATTCGTAGGCGAAGTGCACGCCGGCCGCCACGATGTGGTCGTCCTGGGGGTCGGGGGCGGCCACGCCGGTCCGCGCCGCCGGGGTCCGGAGCCCTTCGATCCGGGCGAAGGAGGCGCCGCTGCTCTGCAACTGTTCCATCCACATGAGGATGGTCTCGATGGGCTGCTGGAGCTGGCGCAGGTAGAGCACGCACGAGACGACCGCGCCGAGGGTGACCTGGCCGCTGTCCAGCAGTGCGCCGCCGAGCAGCAGGACCAGCACCGGCGGCAGGAGGGCGGAGACCTCGACCGACGGCCAGAGGACACCGCGCAGGAAGAGGGTTCGCAGCTGGGCGACCCGGCTGCGCTCGATCACCCGCTCGGCGGCGCGGGTGCGCCGGTCCCGCAGGCCGAGAGCCTCGATGGTGCGGGCGCCGGCGGCGTTGGCGGCCAGGTGCTCGGCCAGTTCCGAGCGGGCGGCGCCCTCCTCCAGGTAGGCGTCGCGGGCGCGGCGCAGGTACCAGCGGGAGGCGGCGGCGACGCCGGCGAGCGCGACCAGACCGCAGGCTCCCAGCAGCGGGTCGACCACGAAGACGGCCGTGACGAGGAAGATCGCCTGCAGGGCGGAGATCAGCACGGCCGGGGCGGCGTCGCGCAGGGTTCGCCCGACCACGCCGACGTCCGTGGTGCCGCGGGCGGTCAGGTCTCCGGTGCGGATGTGCTCGACCGTGGCGGCGGGCAGGGCCAGCACGCGGTCGAGGAACTCCTGCCGGATGTGTTCCTGGACGCGCTCGCTGAAGCGGGTGCCGGTCCGCTCGGCGTATCGGGACAGGACGAGCTGCAGCAGCGCCCCGCCCACGGCGACCGCGGCGAGGAGGTCGATCGCCCCGCCGGCGGAGATGGTGTCGATGATGCGGCCCAGCAGCCACGGGCTGACCAGGGCCGCGGCCGCCGCCAGGCCGTTGAGGAGCAGGGTGGCGGTGAACCCGGGGACGTCGCGGCGGATCAGGCGCAGGGCCGCCTGCCGTACGCGCCTGCGGTCGGCGACGGGGAGGTCGCGGGTCACGACACCACCGCCCGGTACTCGTCGCTGGATTCCAGCAGGTCGCGGTGGGTGCCGGTCGCGGCCACCCGGCCGTCCTCGATCAGCACGACTTCGTCGGCCTGGGCGAGCAGCAGCGGCGACGTGGTGGCGACGACCGTCGTACGGCCGGCACGCGCCGTACGAAGGCGCTGCGCGAGCAGGGATTCGGTGTGCGCGTCCAGCGCGGAGGTGGGGTCCACCGCCAGCAGCAGCTCGGGATCGGCCACCAGCGCCCTGGCCAGGCGCACCCGCTGGCGCTGGCCGCCCGACAGGTTGCGGCCGCCGGGCTCGATCACGGAGTCCAGGCCGTGGCGCAGCCCGGCGACCACGTCCTGGGCGGCGGCGACGGTGACGGCGCGACGGATGGTCTCGTCGTCGGCCTCGCCCCGGCCCTGCAGCACCTCGCGCAGCCTGCCGGCGAACAGGGCGGCGTCGTGGTCGGCGATCAACGACGTGCCGTCGAATCCGCCGAGGCCCTCCAGCAGCGCCACGCTCTCCTCGGGGCGGGCGCTGACCAGCCCCACGAAGCTGCCCGGCGTGATCTCCAGCCCGGTGGAGCGGGGCCGGTCGCCGGGCCGCAGCGCGAGGAAGCGGGTGACCTGCCGGGCGGAGACCAGGCCGTGGCTGATCTGGAAGCTGCCCTCGATGAAGAAGGACACCGGAACCACCAGCATGGCGATGTATCCGTACACGCCGACCAGCTCGCCCACCGTGATCGTGCCCTCCGCGGCCAGCCTGGCGCCCAGCCAGGTCACCGCGGCCAGGAACAGCGCCGGCAGCCCGACGCCCAGCGCGCCGATCCAGCTCGTCAGCGACGCCACCCGGTACCCCTGCTCGCGCAGGCGTGCCGAGTCGGCGAGGTGACGCTCGGCGTAGGCGGCCTTGCCGCCGAACGCGTTGAGCACCCGCAGCCCCTCGATCAGGTCCACCAGGCGGGCGGTCAGCCTGCCCTGGCTCTCGCGGTAGCCGTTCTGCACCTTCATCAACCGCCCGAGCAGCGGCCCGAGCACGATCCCCAGCACCGGCACGCCGAGCAGCACCACCACGGCCAGCACCACGGAGACCTGCAGCAGCAGCGCCGCCACCACCCCGTAGCTGATCACCGCGCCCACCCCGGGGCCGGTCACCGTCAGCGCGGCGGCGATGGTGATGACGTCGCCGATGCCGATCGTCACGACCTCGCCCGCCGAGGTGCGCCTGTTCAGGTCCGCGCCAAGCGTGTTGATCTGCTCCACCAGGGCGCGCACCGTGCGGAAGTTGGCGTCCATCCGGATCTTGGTCATCGTGCGGTGCCGCATCATCGCCAGCCAGGCGTTGACGAGGCCGGCGCCGAGCAGCGCCAGCACCCAGCCGGGCGCCAGGTCGTCGTCGATCGCCCGGGACAGCAGGTACGGCGGGAGCGTGAGGCCCACCGTCCACAGGGTGCCCAGTGTCGCGCCCAAGGCGACCCGGCCCTTCTGCGCCCACGCCAACCAGCACAAATACCGAGCAGCCGCCTTCATGGCGATCACGCTAGACCATGGCTTCACCGACCCGCCGACGGGGGTTTCCCTCTTCTCCCGGGCGGCGTTCAGGACGGGTACGGCGGGCCGAGCGACCAGACGTCGGCCCCGTACGCCTCTCCGGCGAGCAGCACCATGCGATCGCCGACGCGGCCGATCGCCATGGATTCCGGCCCGTAGACCGGTTCCATGGGCGGCGCGAGCGGGCGGCCGGTGTCCAGGTTCCACACCTGGATGCCGTTGTGGCTGGTGTCCTCGTCGTCCTTCAGGCTCACCGTGCTCACGGCGACGGGGACGTCACCGAGCTCGCCGATGGCCACGGAGCCGGAGACGGTGTCGCCGATGTTGTCGATCTCCTTGATCAGTTTCCGCGTCCGCAGGTCCCACACGCGCAGATCGCTGGAGACCACTACGGGGGAACCGTTGAGCAGGCCGACCGTCAGCCCGTTGCCCGACCGGGTGGTCAGCGGGTCGCCGACCTGCCGCCCCGTCGTCGCGTTCCACACGCGCAGGACGCCGTCCACCCCGTCCAGCGAGACGGCCACCGCCGACTTGCCGACCTCGATGAGCGCCAGCGCGTCGATCTCGTCCAGGTCCCCCGTGAAGGTACGCAGGAGCTTGCCCGACGACACCTCCCACATCTTGATCGTCTTGTCGGCGCCGCCGGTGAGCGCGAAGAGCTGCCCACCGAGCGTGCCGAGGGCGACGGCATCGACCCGCTTCGTGTGCCCGGTCAGTTCGGTGACGGTGCTCCTGCCGCGGACGTCCCAGACTTCGACCGTGCCGTCGAACCGCCCGGTGAGCGCCGTCGCCCCGGACGCGGCCAGTGCGGTGATCGGGCCGCGATGCGGTGGTGGATAGGAGAGTGACAGGGTCTCGTCCGCGACGAGGTCCCAGAACGTCACTCCCTCCTCGTCGGCGACGAGGGCGACGGACCGGCCGTCGTACTGCGCCATGGCCACCGCCTGGGCGTGGGCGTCCTTCCCGCTCGGGATCTCGCCGAGGTGGGCGCCGAACCCGGTTCCCTGCCGCGACCACACGATGGCGGCGGCCACGGCGACCGCCACGGCCACGGCCGCCACCGCTGCCGTCATCCGCGACCGCGGCCGCGCCGCGCCGGGCAGGCCCCGAGGCGCGGACCGCGGCCGGGCAGGGGCGGCCGGTACGGAGGGCGGTGGGAGGCTTCGGGGGCTTTCGTCGTGCACCAGTGTCCGCCGACCGGCCGCGTTCTCCCCGGCGAGCGGATCGTGTCCTAACAGCCGCAGCAGCACCTCGTGCGCCGCCGGCCGGTCCGCCGGCCGCTTGGCCAGGCAGCGCCGTACGATCTCGCCGAGTTCGCCCGGTAGGGCGGGCAGTTCGGGCTCATGGTGCATGACCCGGTGCATCGCCAGCGCCGCGTTGTCGCCGCCGAACACGGTGCGTCCCGTGGCGGCGAACAACATCGTCGCCGCCCAGGGGAACAGGTCGGAGGCCGGGCCCACCTTCTGGCCGGAGATCTGCTCCGGTGACATGTAGGCAGGCGTGCCGACCAGCCCGCTGCTGGTGGAGGCGGTGGACTGCACCGCCTTGGCGATGCCGAAGTCGATCACTCGGGGCCCGTCGGGCCCCAGGATCACGTTGTGCGGCTTGAAGTCGCGGTGCACGATGCCGGCCCGGTGGATCGCCGCCAGCGCCGTCGCCGTGCCGATCGCCAGCCGTTGCAGCGCGCCGTCCGCCAGCGGGCCCGTCCGCCTGACCGCCTGGTCGAGCGACTCGCCCTGGATGAACTCGCTGACGATGTACGGCAGCCCCTCGCTCACCCCGGCGTCGAGCACCCGGGCGGTGCAGAACTCGGCGACCTGCCTGGCGGCCTCGGCCTCGCGCAGGAACCTGGCGGCGACGTCGGGGTCGCCGTTGAGCCTGGCGTGCAGCAGCTTGATCGCCACCCGTTCGCCGGACGGCCCGTCAGCCAGGTAGACCGCGCCCTGCCCGCCTTCGCCCAGGGCGCCGAGGAGACGGTAGCGCCCGACCTGGACGGGCTCGCCGGGGCGCAGCGGACGCGGCTCGGCCACGCATCCTCCAAGATCGGTCCTACGGACCCGGCACATCATAGATCGCCGCCCGCACCGGCGGCGAACGGCTCGGCCTCACGGTTCTGGACGTGCTCTCATCCGGCGTCGAAGGGCGGCAGGTCGGCCAGGTCCAGAACGGCCGCGGGCGGGAAGTCCGGCCACGAGCTCGGCGGATCCTGGTCCAGGTTGCGCAGGTGCCGGTCGATGAAGCGCTGGGTGTCGCGCAGAACCCTGACCGTGGTGGCGGCGTCGATGGCGCCGTTCTGCAGCGCGTCGGCGAGCTCGTCGAGATCCAGGATCTCGTAGCGCCGGCCGGCCGGGAGCACGACGATGTCCACGTAGAGGTCGCGGACCGTCAGCCGCTTCGGCCCCGCTTCCTCCACTTCGACCAGGTCGACGTACCAAGCGCCTTCGAGTGCGTCCACGAAGGTGACCGGCCTCCGGATCTGTACCCCCTCGTCGGCGAGCACGAAGCAGCGGTCGGTCGTGGGACGGCCGGGAACCCGCCACGGGGGAAGGATCTCGACGTCGTAGGCCACGATGTCGTCGCCGGTCCGGACGCCGGAGCACCATTGCCCGGTGCGGTGGTGGACACGTACCTCTTCAAGAGTCACGAACCGCAGTATGGCCGCGCCGGGACACGGCTGCTCCGACTGCCGTGCATGGTCATCGGTCCGGAGCGCAGGCGTTCACGTCAGCGGTGCAGCGCCCCCTTCACCACCAGCCGGCGTTTCCACCCGGTCAGGCGTTCCCAATCGCGTTTCCAGGTGCCGTCGTTCGAGGGGCGCCCATCAGCATGAACGGTCGCGCCAGTCCGCTGTCGGGGATCGGGAGGAACAGGCTGCCGTCCAGGTTGATCCCCGCGTGTACCCGGGCATCCTGCACCATGGTCTCCGGGACGGCGGCCCCGCCGATGGACTGGCCCGCCATCGCGATCCGCGCCGGATCGCTCAGGGCGCTGCCCTTCCACACGGGCCGCGGCCCGGTCAACTGGTCGAGTACGAAGCGCATGTCGATCGCCCGGCTCCTGATCACCCTCTGGCCGAAGTCGGCGTCGTTGACGTTCGCGCAAGCGGCGCAGGTGGCGACCCGCCCGTCAGGGAAGGTGGTGGCGAAGTTCTCGTAGGTGTGGTCGACGCCGGCCACCACGTACCCCCCTGCTCGCCAGGTCCTCGGGTGACGCCGGGCGACAGCAGTACGAGCGGCAGGCCGCCCCGGCGTCCGGAGGGCTCGGCGCCTTCGAGGGCGTTCGTACGGGTGCGGCTCAGCCTCCTTGGGGGAGCTCTCTGGTCCTGGCCGCGGGGACCCACGGGTCGGGGCGGGAGGTGTCGGTCAGGTGCAGGGACGTCGTGCCGACCCGGTGTGGGCCGGTCGGCGTCGGGAGATGCGGCGTACCGGGCTAGTCAGGCTGCGCGCCGCGGCCCAGCCGGTGCCGCACCCATTCTCGATGGGCGTCGCCGACCTCGATGCTGTTCTCGTCGAGAGCGTTGGCGATGTGGAAGCGTCCCGTATCGAAGGCGAACTCCACCGCGAGGGTGCCGTCCGCCACGTCGGGACGTGATGGCCGCCACTCCAGCAGGGCAACCTCGCGCAGTTCCTGGCCGACGAACGACTCCAGCCGTTCATCGGCGCCGGACCACGCCGGGGTGAGTTCTTCGTACTCCTCCCAGCCGGTGATCGGGGCCGTCGTGTCGATGGCGTTCCAGCTGATCGACAGCTCATCGAACTTCGAGTGGCAGATCTCCACCTGGACGCCGTCGAAGTCCAGGACGACGGGGCAATCGGCATACCAGTCCCCGTCCTCGACGAAACGTACGAGCGCGAAGCCGCTCAGACGCCGACCGGCAAGCGCGGCCAGGCCCGGCCCGTGTTGCCCGCGGATGGCTTCGAGTCCGACGAGAAAGGTCGGCTCGAAGCCGGAGACACCCATCACGACAGGCGATTGTCCAGGTTCACCGCGAAATCGGCCAGTCGATGTCCACCGCGGCGCCGTTTCGGCGTGGCACCAGGGGCAGGCCGGGGAAGGCGTCGCCCGCTTGTCACCGTTGATCGGCGTGGTCTTGCGGGGTGGCCGCGGCGCGGGCGGCGTCGAGGCGTTCGAAGGGGCCTGGGCCGTCGTGCGGCTTCGGCGGGGCGTCGAGGTGGCGGACGCGCAGCTCGTCCATGAGCTCCTCGATGAACGCCGGACCCTCGTCCCGCATGGCCTGCTGCCGGCTCCGGAGCTCGTCGCTGCCCGGACGCCAGTCGAGGCCCCAGTTGCCGAGGGCGTAGATGATCGGCAGGGTCTGGATGCCGGCTTCGGTGAGGCTGTAGCGAGCGCGCTGCCCCCGCGCGGCGGTGCCGCGGGCGAGGATCCCCGCCTCGACGAGCCGCACGAGGCGGTCGGCCAGGATGTTCGAGGCGATGCCCTCGATCGACCCGGTGAGCAGCGCCCGGAAGTGGCGGCGGTCGCCGAAGATGACGTCGCGCAGCACGAGCAGCGTCCAGCGATCTCCGAGCACCTCGACGGCGGCGTTGATCGGGCATCCGGACCGTGGTTCCACGATTCCTCTCCTCCTTGACAGGGTTTTCGCTCCCCCTATAGTAGTTGCAAATTGCAAGCGCTTTTTCCGAGGAGGAGCTGATGGGTCGCTTCGTCTACTCGATGCAGGTGTCCCTCGACCTGCGGATCGAGCAGGTTCCGGGGGACGCCGGCGCCGGCGAATGGCTGCGTGTCGACGAGGAACTGCACCGCGAGGCCAACGCGCGGATGCGGGCGCTCGCGCTCATGGTCCACGGCCGGGTCTACTACGAGGTCATGGAGGAGCACTGGCCACGGTCGAGCGAGGACACGTCGCTGCCGGACTTCATGCGTGAGTACGGCGAGATCTGGACCGCCAAGCCCAAGGTGCTCGTCTCCCGCACGCGCCGCAGCGCCGATCACAACACCCGGATCATCGGCGGGGACGACGCGATCGAGCAGCTCGCCGCCCTGCGTGCCGAGACCGACGGCAGCATCAGCGTGGGCGGCGCGGCGCTCGCGACGCAGCTGCTCCGGGCCGGGCTTCTGGACGAGTTGCTGCTCTTCACCCACCCCGCGATCCTCGGATTCGGCAGGCCGCTGTTCGACGACTACGACCTGCCGATCGACCTCGACCTGATGGAGCAGCGAACGTTCGAACATGGCGTCACGATGCATCGCTACGCCATCCGGGACGCGAAGGAGGCGAGCTCGTGCTGAGGCAGGTCGCGGAGGGCGTGTGGGTCCACGAGAGCGCGTTCGTGCAGAGCAACGCCATTGCGGTGCGGGGCCGGGCCGGTGTGCTGCTCATCGACCCCGGGGTGACCGGCGCCGAGATCGACTGCCTCGCGAACGATCTCCGCGAACTGGGCCAGCCCGTTGTGGCGGGGTTCTCCACGCATCCGGACTGGGATCACCTGCTCTGGCACGATCGGCTCGGCGAGGTGCCCCGTCACGGCACGGCGCGCTGCGCGGCCACCGTCCGCGAGCAGCTGCCGGACGAAGACGCGAAGACCCGCGTCGCCGACCACCTGCTGGAGACGGAGATCGCCGGCCAGGTACCGCTGGACCTGCTCGGCCGCATCACCGGCCTGCCCGCCGGAACCACGCAGATCCCCTGGGACGGCCCCGAGGTCCGGATCGTCGAGCATCAAGCACATGCCCCTGGCCATGCGGCGCTGTTGATCGAGGAACGCCGGGTTCTCGTCGCCGGCGACATGCTCTCCGACGTCCTGGTTCCGATGCTCGACCTGGACGGCACCATAGACCCGATCGAGGACTACCTCGCCGCCCTGCGGCTGCTGGAGGACGTGGCGGGCGGCGTCGACGTCGTCGTCCCCGGCCATGGTTCCGTCGGCGGATCCGACCAGGTGAAGGCGCGGATCGAACAGGACCGGGCGTACGTGCTCGCGTTGCGGAGCGGTCACGTCGCAGCCGATCCGCGGATCGGCCCGTCGGCCGAGCCGGGCTGGGAGTGGGTGGGCAGCGTGCACGAAGGGCAACTCCAGAGCCTCGCCCGGAGAAGCGAGCGCGACGGGACGTCCCACTAGCGGGTGCACACAAGCCACCAGGCACGCCGACGCTCAGGCCCGGGAGTGATCACGGCCCGCAGAAGCCCGCGGGCGCTCGTCAGCAGCAGGCGGGGGTCGGTCGGCCGCGGGCGGCGGATGTCTCCTCGTCCTGGGCGATGCGGCCGCGCATCATGACCTCCATGACCTTCATGAAGCGCTGCGTCCTGGCCCGGCCGATGACGAACGGGTTGGCCGCACCCGTCGTTCCGGCGCGCAGCCGCTCGATGCGGGTCAGGCCGTCGTCGACGCCGCCGTGGTTGGTCAGCTCGACCTCCACCCCCGCCCGCCGCATCGTGGCGGCGAAGCCGAGCACGGAGGCCAGGGTGGTGCGCTTGTCGGCGGTCGCGGCGGGCGGGTTGGTGCCGCCCCAGAACATCGCGGTGTGCCGCCGTCCCTTCCAGTGCACGGGGAAGATCGACGAGACGGTGCCGGGCGTGTGCCCGGGAGTGTGGTGGAAGACGATGGTGGTGCCGCCGACGGTGAGCTTCTGGCCGTCGGCGATCTCCAGGTCGCGTTCGGGCGCGTTCGCGGGACGTTCGGCGGCGATGAGGTTCCAGTCGCGCCGGCTCATCATGACGCGGGCGCCGTAGCGGTCGGCGAGGAACTGGGCGCCGCCGAAGTGATCGGCGTGGCCGTGGGCGACCACCACGTACTTGATCTGCGCGGGGTCGGCGCCCACGGCGCGCAGCCCCGGGACGATGATCTTATCGGCGTCCTCCGGGGATCCCATCGCGTCGACGAGCACGATGCCCCCGGCGGTGAACAGCGCCGTGGCCTGTACGAAGGTGGTGCCCAGCACCGCCACGTCGTCGAAGACGCGCAACGGGCCGAGGGGCTTCGGCTCCGGCATCGTGAGGTCGGGCGCGAGCGCCTTGACCAGGGCCCGCAGGACGGGGTCGTCACCGGCCAGCGCGGCCGCGCGGTCGTAGTGGTGCTGAGCACGCTTGGGAACGGTGGCGGCGGCGGCTTCGACCGGGCGGCCGGCCAGCGGCAGGAGAGCCGCGGCGGCCAGCAACGCACGGCGGGACGGGACGGACTGCCCGAGGGACATGGTCGAACACCTGCTCTTTCCCGGGCACAGATCTTGATCTGATCGGCCCAGAGGGACGTCGATGCCCGTCCAGCAGATCAGAACAGATCTTGTGGCGTCCAATACTGGTATGGGACGTCAGCCGATAGGAAAGTGGATATCGATGCTGTTCCGCCAGGCGGACGATTGCCGCCGCCACCTCATCCAGGGCCGGAAGGCGTGCCCCGTCAGCTGCCGAACTCCTCGGCGATTCGCTGCGTGATGGCCTCCACCTTGGGGGTGTAGGCCCGATAGAAGTCCTTGCCGCACTCCAGGTCGTCCAGGGCGGCCTTGATCTCCTTGGCCAGGTACGGCTGGGCCTGGGCGGGGGTGAGCATGGCGCCGAAGGTCCGCTTGGTCTCGCCCTTCCTGGCGGGCGACGGCACGTCGGGGACGTCCTCGCGCTGCCGGCGGCCGACCTCGTCCTCCTGATCGAGGAACGCGAGGCGGCCACGCTGCGACAGCTCCGTCGGCCTGGTGCTGGAGATCTTGTACCCCTTGCCCGTCAGACGGCCGCGACGACGGCGCAGGCGTTCACGGCCTTCCAGTAGCTCTTGCGCTGAGCCGGGGAGAGCTTCGTCCAGATACCCCCGTTGGGGTCGGCTTTTGAGAGGTCGGGCATGCTGTCGGGGCTGTCCGGGCCCTTCGGGTGGACGTACACCGAGAAGACCTCGAAGCCGTACTTCGTCCGCTGGGCCTTCAACGCCTCGTAGTCGCCGGCTCTGCGTTTCAGCTCATCGTCGGTCAGGGGATCTTCCTGCGGCACGTGGGCGACCTACCGGAAGCCCTCCTTCTTCATGCAGTCCGCCTTGACGGATTCGAACTGGCGCCGCTTCTCCTGTGCCGTCGCGGCCGACTTGGCGGGAGGCGAAGCAGCCGTCCCGGTCGGCTCGGCGTCGCCGCCGCAGCCGCTGAGCACGGCTGTCGCAACCAGCGCCAAAGCGGTCTTTCGGATGGTGTTCATGGTCGGCCCCCCGGCATCTCATACGTCACGCGCGCATGCGACCGCCCGGGCATCTGTACGGCCCGTGGTGGCGTCCGGCGGGTGATCTGCTTCAGCGACCCACGCGGCTAGCGCCCAGCGCTGCCGCGGTTCAATGGAGTATGGTCAATCGCGACCCGAGTGGACGGCGCGAGGCCGGCCCGGACGCCTTCGAGACACGCTTCAGGCGGAAGTCGTGAGGCGCTGCGCCTGAGCGCGACCCACCGAGGCGGCCCGCTCGAGATAGTCGGCGATCAGGGCGAGCGCGTCGTCGTCGTAGTGGTCGAGCATCTCGACGAACGCCCTGCCCGGAACGTCCCAGGCCGAGCCGATCCGAGCGCGGGCCTCCGGGGTCAACGCGACCAGGGCACGCCTGCGGTCGGCCGGGTCGGCGTGCCGTACGACGAGACCCGCCTTGTCCAGGCGGTCGACCAGGCGGGTGGCCGATCCGGGGGTCAGGCCGGCCAGGCGGGCGATCTCGCCGGTGCTGATCGGCCCCTGCTCCAGGTCGAGCAGGGCCACACACTGCAGGTCGGTGGGGTGCAGGCCGAGCCGGTCGGCCATGGCCTGGTTGAACAGCGTGTAGGCCGCGTAGTGGCGCTGACTCTCGTCACTGATGCGCTTGAGCATCTCGGCTCGATTTGACACGTGCGGCTCCATCGTCCTCATAATGTTCGTCACGCAATACTTGTGTGACGCAACTTCTGTGTCGCGCTTTCATTCTATCGACAGGCGTCGCGCTCAGGTCGCGAAGAGCCTGCGAAGGGATCTGTACCGATATGACCATTCTTGTCACGGGCGCTCGCGGCTCCGTCGCGACCGCCCTCATCGGCCTCCTGCGCGAGCAGGGCTTGTCTGTACGACCGGCCTCCAAGGCCCCCGCCGACCCGTCCGTCGTCCGGTGCGACCTGCGCGATCCGTCCACCTTCGGCGCTGCGCTCGCAGGCGTGACCTCGGTGTTCCTCTACGCCGAGCCGTCACACGCGCAGGAGTTCGCCGCGGCGGCCGAGGCGGCCGGGGTCGAGCACGTCGTGCTGCTGTCCTCCGCCGCCGTGCTCGTGCCCGACCCCGACAGCAGCCCTTTGGCCGCCTCGCATCTCGTCTCCGAACGCGCCCTGGCCGCCTCGCCCGTGCCGAGCACCGTGCTGCGGCCCGGCACCTTCTGCGGCAACGCGATGGCGTGGTCGTGGGCGATCAAGTCGGGAACGCCGATCACCCTGCCCTACCCGCACGCGCACGTCGACGCCATCCACGAAGCGGACATCGCGGCGGTGGCGGCCGCCGCTCTGGCCGACCCCGCCCTCGGCGGCAGGACGTACACACTGACCGGGCCCCAGTCGCTCACGTTCACCGACCAGATCGGGATCCTCTCCCGCGTCACCGGGCGGGACATCGCGATCACGCCCGTCACCCGGCAGGAGTGGACGGCCGAAATGGCGCAGTACATGAACGCGGCCTTCGCGGCCGCCCTGCTGGACTACTGGCAGAGCTGCGACGGCCGTCCGATCGAACTCACCTCGGTCGTGGAGGAACTGACCGGGACACCCGCGCGGACGTTCGCCTCCTGGGCCGAGGAGAACCGGGCGGCGTTCCTCGGCTAGCAGATCGAGCGCGCCGCTCGATGGACACCACCGGCCGCGCGGCCCTTGCGACTCCGGTCGCAGGCGGATCGCGGAGGTCATACCGGGGTCGCAGGCAACTCTCGGCCTCGGGCCCGATGTCCGGCCGAGCTCATTGCGCCACGGTGATCACATGAATGTGACCGTGTTCGGCCTGTCCCTCGTGGAGCTCCTGGTCTTGGCGTCCGCCGTCGTGCTGGTGCTGGCCCGCTGGCTGCCCCCCGGAGCGCGCCGGCCGTCGACCCTGGCCGGTGCGGCGGCCCTCGTGGTGTCCGCGACCGTGCTGGCCGTGCTCGGGATCCGCTGGCAACTCCTTCCCATCCTGGCGGGAGGGGTCATCGCGCTGGCGTTCGCCGCGCCCTCACTGCTGGGGTGGCGTGCCGGGCGGCGGGCGCGATGGTGGCTGGCGCTGCCGGGGTCGGTGGCATGCCTGGCCCTGGTCCTCGCGGGCGCGACGGCGGCGTGGGCGCTGCCCCTGCCCGTGTTCCCCGAGCCGTCGGGGGCGTACGCCGTCGGCACCACCGTCGTGCAGTGGACCGACCCTGATCGCGCGGAAGTCGCCACGTCGCGTACCGACGACAAGCGGACGATCGTCGTCCAGCTCTGGTATCCCGCGCAGGACGCTCCGCCGGCCGCCCAGCGCGCGCGGTACCTCGGCCGCACGGCACGAGAAGCACAGCTCGTCGCCCGCGGTGAGGCCGACTACCTGGGCCTTCCGGCCTTCGTCCTCGACGAGCCGACACGCGCCCGCACGCGTTCGGTGCCCGATGCGCCGGTGGCCGGCGGCGGTGACCGGTTCCCCGTGGTGCTGTTCTCACCCGGACTCGGAGGTGTGCGCACCCAGAACACCGCCTGGGCCGAGGAACTGGCCAGCCGCGGGTACGTCGTGGCGGCCGTCGACCACCCGTACGACTCGGCCGTCGTCACCCTCGCCGACGGCCGAGCGGTACGCACCAAGGTCGCGGCCACCGGCGACCAGGCGGAGGACGACAGGCGCGCGGCCGGATGGACGGCGGTCAGGGCCGCCGACCTCAGCTTCGTCCTCACCCAGTTCGGCCGCCTGGACCGTGGAGAGATCCCGGGCCTGCTGAGCGGGCGGCTCGACACCCGCCGCGCCGCGGCGACCGGTCACTCCCTCGGGGGCGCCGCCGCCCTGCAGGCCGCCCGCCAGGACCCCCGGTTCGCAGCCGTCATCGACCTGGACGGCTTCCCCCGCGACCCCGCGACGCGACCGTTCCACCAGCCCGTGCTCGCGCTCACCCACGACGTCGAACCGGGCGAGGAGCCCGACTACATCCCGCGCCTCACGCAGGTGCTCCAGCTCAGCACGGCGACCGGCTACCGGCTCACCGTCCCCGGCACGGCGCACCTCACCTTCACCGACGCCCCGCTCTTCATGCCGCCCCTGCCCGCGCTCATCGGCTCTGTCGGCCGGACCGCCGGGCCGCGCATCACCGCGGCGGCCACCGTCGCCTTCCTGGACGCCACACTCCGCGGCAGCCCCGGCGACCTGGCCGCCACCCTGTCCAGGTACGGCCGGCTGACCGTGCTGTGACGGCCTCCACCGGTGATCATGGCCAGGAGCCCGAGCAGCACTTCCGACGCGGAGGACGCACGCGTTACATGCAGATCGGGTGGCAGACCCACTTGCCGTGCCAGAAGACGCAACGCTCGCACACCCCGCGTTCGCCCGCCTCGTCCGCGATCGAGGCCTGTTCGAAACCCAGAGGCGCCAGCAGCCCGGCGAGCTCGCGCTCGTCGCCCGCCTCGACGGCGGCGCTGAACCTGCGCTCGAAGTCCTTGTCGAACTTCAGCAGGACGGCCAGCTCATGGAGCTTACGGGCGTAGCTCAGCAGGTCATCGGCGTTGGGACGCTCATCGGTGGTCATGCCGCGACTCTCCCCTAAAGGATGCCCCCGAAGCCTGGCCTCGCAGACAATTGACCCGAGGTCAACGAAGGTATGAAGGATGCCGTCTTCTCCCGGCCGGCTCTGACCTCGTGCCGGCCGAAGGCACTGATCGTCATGTTCAGCGGCGTGACAGGAACGGCAGCAGTCGGCTGATCTCGTGGTCGACCGCCTGCTGTTCGTCCCGCGAAAAGCTGCCGAACGGCGCCAGTCGTACTTCGCCCGCGGTGAAGGACCAGGTGCCGCGGACGTAGCCGTCGATGAGCACGGTGGGCAGGACTCTGGCCTGTCCGGGGGCGACGTGCCTGCGGTCGGCGTCGGCGATGATGCGGCTGCGGTCGGCGTGGCCCAGGAGGGCGTTGTCGTAGGCGGGCAGCAGCCGTACCGGTGCGGGGGTGTCGGGGTCAGGGAGCGGGACGTCGGGCAGGTCGAGCAGGCGCCGTCCGTCGGGCCCGGTGTAGTGGCGCAGCTCCGCGCCCATCTCCGGGACGATCTCGTCCAGCCGGGTCAGCCCGGACCACGCCTGGACGTCCGCCACGGTGGCGGGCCCGAAGGCGGCCAGGTAGCGGCGGACCAGGTCGCGGAGCGCGGCCGGCTGCGGGGCGTCGACCGGGGCGGCGCTGACGGTGATCGATGAGCGGGTCCCCCAGCCGCCCCAGGACGCGGTGGCCGGATCGTGGACGAGCGGGGTGCGCAGCTCGATCTCACCAGCCAGGATGCGGCTGTCGCGGCCCGGATGCAGGGTCGCGAGGTGGCCGGCGAGCTCCTTCCTGGGCAGCGGACCGGGCCGCAGCAGGGCGCGTCCCTCGGCCACCAGCGTTTCGGGGTCGAGTCCGGCGTTGTTGCGCCGGAAGTGCGCCGAGCCGGCGGTGCGGTTCAGGACGGGCTGCAGCACCGGCCGCAGCCGACGGAAGTCGTCGGCTGCGGCGAGGTGCATCGTGCTGCGCAGGAAGCCCGACCGTACGACCCGTCCCTGGGCGATCAGGGTGGTGAGGTCGGCGTGGGTGAAGTGGCGGATGCGGGCCCACAGTCCGACGTAGGGCCAGTTCGGCTCCTGCGCCTGCATGGCGACCAGGCGGCCGATCACCTCCAGGGCGGTCAGGTCGGCCCGCTCCAGCAGGAACTGCCGCTGGAGCAGGGCCCGGTTGAGCGCCCGGCGGGACAGGACGGTCATACCAGCCGCACCGAGACGTTGCCGCGGTACTCGCCGCGCAGCAGGGCCAGGAACGCGCCGGGCACGCCGTCGATGCCGGTCTCGACGACGGTCCGCGGATAGACGAAGCGGCCCTGGTCGAGCGCCGTGCGGAAGTGGCGGTGCCAGGCGGCGATCTGGTCGGGGGTGTGGTGGCAGGAGAACGGCAGCAGCTCGACGCCCCTGGCCAGGGCGGCGTCGCGGTCGGGTGCCGGGAAGCGGTCGGAGGCGGCGCCGAGCTGGGTGGACAACGATCCGCACAGGGCGAACCTGGCACCTGGCGCGGCGGCTTCGAGCGCGGCGTCGTACAACGCGCCGCCGACGGTGTCGAAGAAGACGGTGATGCCTTCCGGGGCCAGCTCCTTGAGCGCGGCGACCGGGTCGTGGTGGTAGTCGAAGGCGGCGTCGAAGCCGAGTTCGTCCACGAGGTAGTCGGCCTTGGCCTGGCTGCCCGCGCTGCCGATCACCTTCCTGGCGCCGAGGTTGCGGGCGATCTGCCCGGCCAGCGAGCCGACGCCGCCGGCCGCGCCGGAGACGAAGACGACGTCACCCTCGCCGACCTTGGCCACGTCCGCGACGCCGTGGTGGGCGGTCGGGCCCTGGGCCAGGTGGTAGCTCGGGTCGGGATAGGCGTCCGGGTCGAGCTTGACGTAGGAGGCCGCCGGTCCCGCCGAGTGCGTGCTCCAGCCGCTCATCGACTGGACCAGGTCGCCCTCCCGCAGGTCAGGGCTAGCCGAGCTGAGCACGGTGCCGATCGCCATGACGCCCACCCGCCGGCCAGGCTGCCAGGCGGGGATCGGGAGGTGGCAGTCGGCGCGCATGAGTTCGAGGTAGGTGGCGGCCAGCCCCAGGTAGTCGGTACGGACCACGACCTCCCCCTCGATCTCGGCCGGCGCGACGGTGAAGTGCTCGGGGCCGGGGACGGCGGCGATCTGGGCGGTCAACTGAACCTCGTGAGTCATCATGGTGACCACCGTAGGGAGGCTTCCGGCCAGTTTCTGACCGGAAGTATCCGGATAATGGGGATGTGGCCAACACCAGTTCCCGCACGCTCACCCTGCTGTCGTTGCTGCAGACGCACCGCCACTGGCCGGGTGCGGATCTGGCCGAGCGGCTCGGCGTGTCGGAACGCACACTTCGCCGGGATGTCGATCGCCTGCGCGAGCTGGGCTATCCCGTGCACGCCTCCCGAGGCACCGACGGCGGCTACCAGCTGGCGCCCGGGGCCGTGCTGCCGCCGTTGCTGCTCGACGACGAAGAGGGCGTCGCGCTGGCGGTCGGCATGGGAGACGCGGCGCAGAGCGGCATCGCGGGCCTGGAGGAGGCGGCGGTGCGCGCGTTGACCAAGGTGGTGCAGGTCCTGCCGCCCCGTCTGCGGACCAGGGTGAACGCACTGCGCGCGATGACCGTCTCGGCGGCCTCCGCCGGGCCGGTGATCCCGGCGGAGGTGCTGACGTTGATCGCCCAGTCGTGCCGGGACCAGGAACGGCTGCGCTTCCACTACGTCACACGCGCCGGCGCGCGAACCGAACGTGAAGTGGAGCCCCATCGCCTCGTCGCGCTCGGCGGCCGCTGGTATCTGGTGGCCTACGACCTGACCAGGCACGACTGGCGCAGCTTCCGCCTCGACCGGCTGGCCCAGCCACGCAACACCGGCGCCTCCTTCCTGCCGCGGCCGCTGCCCGGCGGGGACGCCGCCGCGTTCGTACGCACCGCGGCTCAGGTCCCCACCGCCAAGACCGTGGTCGCGCTGGTTCACGCACCGGCGGAACAGGTGCGCCGGATGGTCGGCCAATGGGGTGAGATCGAACCGGTCGCCCCCGATCGATGCCGCCTCACGATGATCTCCACCAGCCTGGACTGGCCCACGCAGGCGCTGGGCAACATCGGCGCCGAGTTCGAGGTGCTCGAACCGCCGGAGTTCGTCGATCACCTGAGGAACTGGGGCACCCGTTTTCTCGACGCCGTCGACAGATCGGCCCCGGGGTTGCGGTGACAGTCGTGGCCGAGATGGGAACTCAAGTTCGATATTCACTTGACTCGGCTGTGACAGATGTGTCTAGATCTCAGTTTATGATCATCAACTTACCCCGGAGCCGGCGCACGCGTTCGGCGCGGTGGTCAGCCGCCCTGGTCGTGACGGCCGGCCTCCTCGCCACCCTGGCGCCCGCCGCCTCGGCGGCCGACTCCACCACGTACCTCGAAGGCGTCACCGGTGTCGGTGACGTGGCCGCGGGCGGCGGCAAGGTCTTCGTCGCCGCCCGCGACAGGATCGTCGTCGCGGACACCGACGGCGCCGTGACCGGCGCCGTCACCGGCCTGTCCGGCGCCGACGGCCTCGCCCTGACACCGGACGGCAGCCGGCTGTTCGCCGCCCTGAGCGGCTCGAACCAGGTGGCCGAGATCAACGTCGCCGACCTCACCGTCACCAGGCGAATCGATCTGGCCGCCTACCCGTGCCCGACGCACCTGTCACTGTCGGGCGACCGGCTGTGGGTCGGATACGGGTGCACGTTCGGCGGCGTTCTCAGCCTGGACGTGTCGGCGGCGACGCCGCAGCCGACCAGGATCGTGAGCGACATGCACGGGGCTCCGCTGGTCGCCGCCGCCGGGGACACGGTGGTGCTCGGCGAGTCGGGCATCAGCCAGAGCGACCTGCTGGTGTTCGACGTGAGCACCACGCCCCCCACTCGGCGCGGCATCATCGAGGACGACCCGTACTCGGCCAACCTGGAGGATCTGACCATCACGCCGGACGGATCGACGGCCATCTCGGCGTTCGGCGCCGCGCGCTGGTACACCGCCTGGGACACCACGAGCCTGGCCAAGGTCCGCACCTACGGCGTCGAGACGGGCCCGGAGTTCTCCGGCTACCCGATCGCCCTCGCCATCAGCCCCGACGGCTCCCAGGTCGCGGGTGGACGGGTGTCCGGCCCCGACGTCGCCCTGTACGACGCCGCGACGACGACGAAGACCTACACCGACGACCACCCCGTCGGCGAACTCGTCCCCCGGACCCTGGCCTTCTCGGGCGCCGACGTCTTCGGCGTGCTGAAGGAGCAGAGCACCGGCAGGTTCAGCCTGTGGCGGCTGGCGGGCGCCACCCTCCCCGCGTCGGCCGTGAGCCTGACGGCCCCGCCTTCGGCGACCGCGCTCGAACCGCTCACCGTGACGGGCGCGCTCACCCTGTCAGGCGGTACGGCTCCCGGTGCGCAGCCGCTCGTGGTGACCCGCAAGCTGCCCAACGGCACCAGCACCACGCTCCCCACCGTGACGACGGCGGCGGACGGCACCTTCACCCTCACCGACACCCCGCCGACCGGCGGCGCGATCACCTATGCCGCGCTCTGGGACGGCAGCCCCGGCTTCCGGTGGAGCAGCACGTCGGTGACCCTCACGGTGGCCAGGCACGCGACATCGCTCACCCTGTCAGGCCCGCAGAACGGGAAGATCGGCAAGCAACTCGCGCTCGGCGGCACCCTGGACATCGGCGGCCATCCGCCGGCCCCGCTCTCCTACGTGAAACTGGTGCGCACCATCACCGACGACAGCGGCACCACGACCGTGTCGCGGTCGGTGCCGCTCGCCACGGACGGCTCGTTCAGCACGGCCGACTCACCCCGCGTCAACGGCCAGTACGCCTACACCGTCGAGTGGGCCGGTGACGGCGCGACGCTGCCGTCGCAGGCGAACCACACCGTCACGGTGAAGGACTGAGAGATCGGCACCGCCCGCGCCGGGGGCGGTGCCGTCACCGGACGAGAGGTCCTTGTATCGCCGGAGAGAGTCACTGAAAGTAATCATTAAAATACATACTGTGATGGAACTGGCCGCCTTCGAAAGGACCTCCCATGCGACCCATTCCCGCCATCTCAGCCGCAACAGCCGCCGTCGTCCTGGCGCTCGCCTGCGCCACGCCCGCGGCCGCCGCTCCCGGCATCGTGCGCCTGTTCTCACCCGACGGTCAGAGCAGGCTCGTCACGGACCCCCTGCCCAACCAGTGCCACCCCGGTTTCGGCCCCGACAGTGGCCTGTTGAACCGCACCTCAGGCACCATCCTGGTCTTCCCGGACTCGAACTGCCGGATCAGGGTCTTCGACCCCGTGGAGCCCGGGGCCGCCAAACAGGGCAACATCGGAAGCTTCCTCGCCATGAACTGATCCAGTACGGATCGGCCGCTCGACCGGTCAGGGCAGGCCGAGGGGGAGACGGATGCGCTGCCCCGCCCGGCGGCAGCTCTCGGCCGACACCCTCGGCTCGCGCCGCGCCACCGCCAGATCGACGCACGAGCCCGCAGCGTCCGGGGCGCCGGCCACGTCGAAGGGCCCGTCCTGGAAGGCGTCGCGATGGTCATGTCGAGGAAGGCCCGCGCTGGGCGCCCAGCGCGGCCTTGGCGCGGTCATCGACTGGAGCTGGCAGCTGCTGAGCGACGACGAGCGCACGGTCGCCGAACGCGTCTCGATCCTGCCCGGCGGCGTCACGCCGGCCTCGGCCGCCGCGGTCTGCGCGGGCACCGCGGTGCGGGCCGACGAGATTCCCGAGCTGCTGGCGGCCCTGGTCGACCGGTTGCTGCTGCAGCTCGCGCCCGATCCGGGCCGATACCGCATGCTGGAGACGCTGCGCGAGTACGGCGCCGACCGCCTGGCCGGGACGGGCGACCTCAGCACCGTCCGCGACCTGGCCGCCCTGCGCCGGCGGTGCGACAGCGGCGACGCTCGCGGCGCGGTCGCGCTCGCCCTGAGTCTGACCTGGTACTGGCAGATGTTCGGCCGGCACCGCGACGCGGCCTACTGGCTGGGCGAGGCGCTGGCGGTGCCCTCCGGGGGAGCCGACGCCCGAACGCGACTGCGCTCAGGCGATCTACCTGGCCAACCGGGTCGACACCCGGCCGGGGATGACCGCCGGGGAGGCCGCCGACGACCGGGCGCGGATACGTGAGCTGACCAACCGGCTGCTCGCGTACCCGGAGCTGCCCGGCCCGTACGGCGTGTACGCGCTCACGCTCGCGTTCCTGCAGGAGGACAGGACTGCGCTGGCGATCGTCGAGCAGCTGGCCGACGGCGACGACGTGTGGCTGTCCGGGCTGGCCCGCATGTTCCGGGCCCGGCTCGCCGAGAACGCGGGCGACCTCGACAGGACGCGTGCCGACGTGACCGCGGCCCTGGCCCGCTTCCGGCAGGTCGGCGACCGCTGGGGCCAGGCCACCGCGCTGCCGATGCGCGCCCAGCTGCGGCAGTACGACGGCGACCTGGACGGCGCGCTGGCCGACCTGCGCGAGGCCCGGTCGCTGGCCGCCGAGTTCGGCTCGCTCAGCCTCGGCGACCAGGTGTTCAGCGACCTGCGCTGGATCGACCTGCACCTGCGGCGCGGCGACACCGTCCTGGCGATCACGATGATCGAGTCGGCCCGTGAGCGGGTGCGGCGGGCGACGTCGAGGGAACTGCTGGCCCTGTTCGACGCGTGGGAGTCCGGCTTCCGGATACGCCTCGGCGACCTGCACCGGGCGCGCGCCCTACTGGACGAAACCGAACGGGACCTCGACGCCGAACGGGACCTCGACGGCGACACCACGTTCGCCGGTGACCACGTGCGGACGCTGGTCGGCAGCGCACGGGCCTGGCTCTGCCTGGAGACGGGCGACCTGGCCGGCGCGGAGAAGGCGCTGGAGAAGGCGTACGCGGCGACGTTGCGGACCCGGGACCTGCCGATCCTGTCGCTGGTGGCGGTGAACGCCGCCGCGTACGCCGAGGCGCACGGACGGCATCACGACTCGGCCGTCCTGCTCGGCGCCGCGTCCCGGCTGCGCGGGGCTCATGACCACACCGATCGGCAGGTCGGCGAGCTCAGCCGCCGAGGGCAGGCCGCCCTGGGCGAGGAAGCCTTCGCCGCGGCGTACGAGAAGGGCTGGCGACTGGACGGCAGGACGGCCGCGACCGAGGTCGACCCGGCCCGGCTGCGCGGAGAACGCGGGACGGCCCACCCGGCCCCGGAGTGATCCGGCGAGGCAGGCCGCTCGGATGCCTCGCGGACCGGGATCCGTACGTCAACCGCCACCCGTCTCCCCCGCCTGCTCCGTCCAGTAGGCGAGTTGATCCCGAGTGGTCAAGGTATCGGGGTGTCCGGTGCCCTGAACGCGTTCGCGCACCTGGAGCAGGGCGGCGAACTGGTCGCGGGCGGCGGCCAGGTCACCCACCTCCCCCGTCCAGGCAGCCAGGTTGTGCCGGGCGGCCAGGGTGGCGGGGTGCTCTGCGCCCAGGATGCGCTCGAGGACGGGCAGCAGGGCCGTGTACTGGTCGAGTGCGGTGACCGCGTCCCCCGCCTCCCCCGTCCACCGGGCGAGGTTGTTGCGGGTGGCCAGGGTCGTGAGGTGTTCGGCGCCCAGGACGCGTTCCAGTACGGGGAGCAGGGCCGTGTGCTGGTCGAGTGCGGTGACCGCGTCCCCCGCCTCCCCCGTCCACCAGGCGAGGTTGTGCCGGGTGAGCAGGGTGGCGGGGTGCTCGGCACCCAGGACGCGTTCGCGCACCTCAAGCAGGGCGGCGAACTGGTCGCGGGCGGTGGCCGCGTCGCCCGTCTCGGCCGTCGACCGGGCGAGGTTGTGCCGCAGGGACACGGTGTCGGGGTGCTCGGCGCCAAGGACGCGTTCGAAGACGGGCAGCAGGGCCGTGTACTGGTCGAGTGCGGTGCTCGCGTCCCCCGCCTCACCTGTTCCCCGGACGAGGTTGTTCCGGGCGAGCAGGGTGTTGGGGTGCTCGGCGCCCAGGACACGTTCCAGGATGGGCAGCAGGGCGGCGAACTGGTCCCGGGCGGTGATCACATCCCCCGCCTCCCTTGTCCAGACAGCCAGGTTGTGGCGGGCGGTCAGGGTGTTGGGGTGCTCGACGCCCAGGACACGTTCGAGGACGGGGAGCAGGGCCGTGTACTGGTCGCGGGCGGTGGCCGCCTCCCCTGCCCCGCCCGTGAAGACGGCGAGGTTGTTCCGGGCGGCCAGGGTCTCGGGGTGCTCGACGCCCAGGACGCGTTCGAGGACGGGCAGCAGGGCCGTGTACTGGTCGCGGGCGGTGACCGCGTCCCCCGCCTCCCCCGTCCACCAGGCGAGATTGTGCCGGGCGATGAGGGTGTCGGGATGTTCGGCGCCCAGCGTCGCCAGAGCGTGGGTGTGGATGGCCTCCTGCAGCTGGGCGGCGGTCGCGTAGTCGCCGCTGGCATCGAGGAAGTCGACCAGGCGGTGCAGGCCGGGGGCGCCGGCCGGCAACACGGCGCGAGCGTGTGGCAGGAGTGCTCGACAGGCGGGCCAGGTGCCGATCGTCCGCGGCTTGTCGGGGAGCGCGGCCTGGACCGGCTCCGCCGCACCGGCGCGGACCTGCTCACGTCGGTCGGGCGTGAGCCGGTGCAAGGTGACGGCCTGGACGAGCCGGTGGACGCTGACCAGGTCCTCCGGACGGCCGGGCACGAGCTCGACAGGGCTGGAGGTGAGGGTGATCAGGCTGTAGGACTCCAGCAGCGCCAGCGCCTCGCCGACCTGCAACGGGTCGGCCTTGGGCAGGCCGTCCAGGACGGAGCAGGGCAGGTTGTCGGGGGCGAAGCAGGCCAGCAGGTTCAGCACGTCGATCGCGAACGGGTCGACGGCGGCGATGCGGGCGTGGCTGAGCGTCAGCACCTTGGCCACCACGCGTTCGGCGTCGACTCCGGCTGTCGCGGCGGCGTACATCCGGGCGGGGACGGTCGTCAGCAGCTCCAGGTAGGCGGCCAGGGTCATGCGGGGAGTGCGGGCGATGTAGGCGCCGGCCTGGGTCAGGGCGAGCGGCAGGTCCCCCAGCTGTGCGGCCAGTTCTCCCAGCCGGCCGGTGTCGGCGGAGTCCGGCGGGCCGACCAGGCCGGCCAGCAGGGCGATCGCGGCGGGGCGTGGCAACAGCTCCAGCCGGAACGGGGTGACGTTCAGGCGCTGCCAGCCGATGTCGCGGCGGGTGGTGATCAGCACATGGCCGTGGGCCAGGCGGGCCAGGTACGGCTCGACGTCGGCGACCTCCTCGACGTTGTCGAGGACGACCAGCCAGCCGGGGTGGGCGGCCAGCCAGCTCAGCGCCCAGGCGGCGGCCTCCTCCATGGTGGCCTGTTCGGCGGCCACCGAGTCGATGCCACAGGTCAGCGCCCGGGCCAGGGCGGCCAGCCCGGCGCGGATCCGGCCGGGGCCGTCGGCGTCGATCCACCACACCAGGTCGTGGTCTCGGCGGTGGTGGTGGGCGTACTGCAGGGCCAGCTCGCTCTTGCCGACGCCGCCCAGACCGAGCACGGCCTGGGTGATCACGCCGGGTCCCTTGGCGTCCCGCAGCGTCCGGCGCAGGTCGGCCAGGGCTGCGTCCCGTCCGACGAAGGCGCCCGCGGGGCGGCGCGGCAGGCCGGACAGCCCGGCCGGGACCGGCGCCGTGCCGGCCGGGGGCAGGGGCCGCCGTGGGGACTGCTGGGTGATCTGGGTGATGGTCTGGTCGCGAGCCGCCTGGTAGACCCGGCCCTGCTCCCGGGCGACGCCCTTCGTCCGGATGTCCAGCCGCTCTTCGGGGCCGTCTGGCAGGAGGGTCATCGTTCGTCGCTGGTCTGGTCGCCGCCTGCCTGGTACACCCGGTCCTGGCCCGAGGCGCGCGCCCGCATCCGCACGTTCCGCGCGCCGTCACCGGTCGAGACGACGCCGGAGCGGTCGCCGCGCCCGGCGACCACCAGGGCGGCCGCACCCAGCGCCATGCCGGCGAACCTGCCGACCACGCCGGTCCGCTGGTCCAGCACCTGAAGCACCTGGGCAGGCACGTGCAGCCGATCGGCGAAGAACCACAGCACCCCGGCCGCAGGACAGACCACCAGCCCGACGGCCGCGGCGATCGCCACGGCCCGCCGAAGCGGCGCACGTCCCACCCCTGACGACGACTTCGACATGCCTCCAGGGTGCCCCCGAACCGCCGTGAGCGGACCGGAAGTGGCGAAGGCGTTACCGGTCGGGTTGCATCGCGCTGGCATGGAGTGTTAGCGTCGCCGGCGTCCGGTTGATCACCTCCCGGGCTTTCTGCGTCCTGGCGATCCATCGGGAGCCTCGAGAACAGACGAACACCATGAAGGACCTTGATCGATAGTCCCGCACGCGGGTGGATCAGGGTTGAGAGGGCCGAAAGGCCGGTTCGCGTCAGGTTCATGCCTGGCCAAGCCCATCTCCATCGCCCGTTCAGGGTCGATGTTCTTCCGTTCGTCCGCGGGCTCCGCTGGAGCCTGCTTCCTGATCGCTAGGATCTTCGTGACCTCCCGTTCTTCCGTACCTGTCGTGACCGTGTCGGCCGGCGCCACCAGAGTCGTCGTCCTCCTGATGGCAGCGGTCTTCCTGTCCCTGCTCGACTCCCAGATCGTCGCCACGGCGTTGCCCCGCATCGTCGCCGACCTCGGTGGCCTGGACCGGTTCGCCTGGGTCACCACCGGTTACCTCATCGCCGGCAGCGTCGCCGTGCCCGTCTACGGCAAGCTCGGTGACCTGTACGGCCGCAAACGCGTCTTCCTCGTCTCGATCCTGGTCTTCCTGGCCGGATCGGTCGCCTGCGGCCTGGCCCGGACCATGACCCAGCTGATCGTTTTCCGCGTCGTCCAGGGCATCGGCAGCGGCGGCCTGTTCATCTCGGTGCTGTCCATCCTCGGCGAGATGTTCACTCCTCGGCAGGGCGCCCGCTACTACGGCTGGTTCTCCCTGACCTTCGGCGCCGCGTCCCTGACCGGCCCCACCATCGGCGGTCTGCTCACCGGCCTGGCCGGCTGGCGCTCGATCTTCCTGGTCAACCTGCCCCTCGGGGCACTCGTCGTCGCCGTCGTCGCGATCCGGCTGCACCTGCCCGCCCGGCGCCGGCAGGCCCGCGTCGACTGTCTCGGCGTCATCCTCCTGGCCGCCGCGATCGTCGCGGTGAACCTGCTCACCACCTGGGCCGGCACCGCCTACGCCTGGACCTCCCCGGTCACGCTCGGCCTGGCCGCCGCCTGCGTGCTGTCGCCGGTGCTGTTCGTGCTCGCCCAGCGCCGCGCGGCGGACCCGGTCATCCCCTTGCGCCTGTTCCGCGATCGCACGTTCTCCGTCGTCGTGGCGGTCGGCTTCATCGCCGGGTTCCTCGGCCTCGGCATCGTCAACTACCTGGTGCTCTGGCTGCAGGCCGTCCTGTCCATCAGCGTCCAGACCTCCGGGTACCTGCTCACCGCGATGATGCTCGGGGTCGTCCTCGCCTCCTACGCCTCCACCAAGCTGATCGCCCGCACCGGCTCCTACCGTCGCCATCCCGTCGCGAGCATGGTCCTGTTCGCGCTGGCCGGGCTGCTGTGCGCGGTCGTCGACGCGGGCCCGGTCCTCGCCACCGTCCTCCTGCTGCTGTTCGGCATCGCCGGCGGGCTCAACTCCCAGGCCCTGAGCCTGGCCGCCCGCAATGCCGCCCGTCGTGACGACATCGGCGCCGTCCAGGGCACCGCCGCCATGGCCCGGCAGACGGGTACCGCGCTCGGCGCCTCCTTCTTCGCCGCGCTCGTGACCGGCAACCTTCCGGCCCAGCCTGGCCCGGCCGCCTACGCCGACGCGCTACACCTGGTCTTCCTCGCCGTCATCCCGATCGCGCTGATCGGGCTGGCCCTGTCCCTGCTCCTCCCCGACGTCAGGCTCTCCCGTTCCTGAACCACGCGGAAAGGACCTCTCATGTTGCTCATCACCGGTGCCACCGGCACTGTCGGCTCCGAACTCCTCGCCCTGCTCGCCGGCCGGAACGTCCCTGTCCGGGCCATGACCCGCGCTCCCGCCAAGGCCGCGTTCCCCGCCGGCGTCGAGGTCGCCACCGGCGACCTCGACCG
>NZ_JBEXYU010000046.1:0-67118 GCF_040631115.1 Nonomuraea sp. NPDC005692
CGACGGCGTCGCCGCCGACCATGGGCAGGCCCTTGTAGGTGCGCTCGTAGGCGACGTAGAACATGTCGCCGGCGCCGGGGGTGACCGCTCGGCGGTTGTAGGCCTCGTCGGGGCCTCTGCTGAGGTTGTCGAGCTGGCTGGAGACCGCCTTGTCGGCGACCGCCGCGGCGAGCGAGGCGGGGTCTGCCGCGGCTCGCGTGGAGCTGCCGGGGTCTTGTGCGGGGGTGGCTCCGGGCGGGGCGGCGCTGGCGGGGAGCGTCAGGGTCGCGGCCGTGGCCAGGCCGGCGACCGCCGCGAGTAAGGCTTTGGGTTTCACGCTGTGGTGCTCCTTTCGGCGGGCTCCCTTCGGGCCGTTGCCGCCTTTGGGCGTGCGCGGGTCACCACGCGGTCAGGGGTGTCCTGGATCGCGCGGAGGTGAAGGGGGTCGGGGGGGTGATAAAGGGTGACGGATACAGCAAGTGGACCGTTTCGCCTTGTTGCCGCCAGACGCTAAGCGTTGGTTGACTGCTCGAAAATACGTATGTTCATCGGTAGGCATACCGACATTTCTGTTACCGCTGGTCACACCCCTCCACATGCGGAAAACGGCCGTAATGCCCGACAATCGGGCAGGGAAAGTCCGGCATTCCGGGCCCGTGGAAGGTGGTATCGGTCGGCGGCGACCGGCTCAGCGACGCCCGTTAGAGGCGGCGACGTCACCGCTATTCGGCGGGACCGGAACCTGCCTCAGCGCGTCCACCAACGTCCCCGCAACCTTCGTCTAACCGGCACCGGACGGAAACCTCACGCCCAGGATGCATTCGGCACGGCCGCGGTGTTCACGACGGTTCCGGGTCGAGACAGCTTCCGCTCTCATGGACCCGGTCCTTCGGCGGGGGCTCGACGGACACGTCGTTCCCCCAGTCGGTGAAGTCGATCTCGGTCACGGCGCTCCTGGGCACACCCTCCTCGGGCGAGGGGGTGGCCGTGACGAGACGGACCCGGCGGGGAAGCCGGTCCGGCCCGACCCACAACTGCCACGAGACCCGTACCGAACGGGACTGCTCCCGCAGTTGTGCCGCCATGACGGGGTCGTCGCCGCTCTGGTCCGGGATGCTGAACTCGGTCTGCGCGGCGCTGCCGGAATGGACGACGGTGGTGACCGCGTCGATGACCCCGGCGGAGGAGGGCGCGGGCGCCGCGAGCTGCTCCAGCACCTTGGGGGACAGGACCGCGCGTGCGTCGAGCGCTCCGGCGGCGCGCGCCGCCATCCCGCACTCGGGGCTGCTGTGGTGCAGCCAGGTCTTGCCGGCGGGAACGTCCCTCCGGTCGGCTCGCTGCTCGTAGGTGCCGGAGTCGCCGATCGAGATCGCCCTGGTCGTCATGGAGGACAGATCATCCGGGATGACGTTCTTCAGGTCCTCGGGGATGTTGGTCCGGTGGAAGGTCGTGGTCAGATCGGAGGCGGCCGCACCGAGGCGCAGGATCCCGGTGGTCCGGCTCTCGCTGTATTCGCCGATGTTGACCGGCACGATGTCGTCGTCCTCCGCCGGAGGGGTGGGTATCGCCTCGCCGTAGTCCAGCCGGACGACCTTGGTGACCTTGACTCCGGCTCCGTCCTTCGCCTGCTGGGCCACCGCCTCGGCGGGCGTCCGGGCCGCCGCCGCGTCCTGTCCGCCGCATCCGGCCGTCAGGGTGAGCACGAGCAGGGTCGGCGCGATCCTCGGTAAAGGCACCCGGTGATCATAATGGCGACGGGCGCGACCCCGCCCTTCAGGATCGTGTGCGGCCAGGCAACCTGATCGCGCCGGCACCGCGTCAGTAGGTGTGTGCCAGACAGGAAGCTCTTTCACAACTTCGTGGCCTCGCGGTCCGACCGGTTACTGCGGATGGCGTACCTGCTGACCCGCGACTGGGGAACGGCCGAGGACCTGCTCCAGGAATGCCTGGCCAAGGCGTGGTTCGCCTGGCCGCGCATCGAGGAGCCCGAGGCGTACGTGCGGCGGGTGCTCGTGACGACCTACACCTCGTGGTGGCGGCGCCGATGGCGGGGCGAGGTGCCGAGCGGCGCGCTGCCCGACGAGGGGGTGGCCGATGCCGAGCGGACCGGGCGGGAGGAGCTGTGGGACGCGGTGGGAAGGCTGCCCGCCAAGCAGCGCGCGGTGATCGTGCTGCGGTTCTACGAGGACCTGTCGGTGCAGGAGGTGGCCAGGATCCTCGGCTGCCATGACGGCACGGTCAAGAGCCAGACCGCCAAGGCGCTGGCCAAGCTGCGCGTGGACGAGTCGATCGTGAAGGAGTACCGATGAGCGTGCAGGACCTGCGTGAGATGTTGCGGGAGCGAGCCGAGGGGCCCGCGCCCGCGACCCCGGACCGCCACGAGCTCATCCGCCGCCGCGTGCGCCGCACCTGGCGGCGCAGGGGCCTGGCGTCCGCCGCCGCGACGGTGGCCGCGGGCGCGGTCGTGCTCTCCCTGCTCCTCCCTGGGGGTGCCGTGACGCGGCACGAGCCGGCGACCTCGGCCGACGCCGTCGCCCCGGCCCGCGAGCTGCCGGAACGGTTCACCGCCGACGACGGCACCGCCTACCGGCGGCTGGCGACGGCGACGGTCAGGACGGAGGGCACACGGAAGGCGTCGGTCACCATCCCGGTCACCGGCAGGCCGCTGGACGTGGCCGCGCGGTGCGACGGCTCGTTCGGCGCCACGGCGCCGAGGATCTCCGTGGCGGGTGGCGCCTCCGGGGCCTCCCCGTCCTTCTCCCCCTGTCTGAAGGGCATGGAGCTGGTCCCGTTGCTGGTGCCCGCCGGGGCCGGCCCGGTCACGGTGACGTTCGACACGACCACCAGGGGCGGAGGGTGTACGCGGCAGGAGAAGGGGGCGCCGTGCGTGACCCCGAAGCCCGTCAAGGCGGTCTGGAGCCTGGCCGTCTACGAATGGACCCCTCCCGCGCGGCCGGTCGATCCCGAACCGCTCAAGGCCTTCCCCGGACGGCTGGCGAGCTGGGAGCTGGCCGGCGCGACGCAGGACCGGATCTGGCCGCAGGACAGGACGGACACGGTCACGGTCCGGGGCGACGGCGGCAAGATCGGCATCGAGGCGCTCTGCACCGGTGACCTGGCCAGGCGGATGTGGTTCACGTACCGGGTCGAGGGCGGCGACGAGATGACGGCCACCTGCGGCCAGTGGAAGAGCGGCCCGTACCCGATGGCGATGACCGAGCTCGCCGTGCCGAAGGGCAAGCGGGTCACCGTCACCGTCCGGGCGGGCATCTGGGGCCAGGACACCAATCGCCCGGTCCGCTGGGCCATGGCCGTCTACCGCAAGCGCACCTGATCGCCGCCAGGTCCGCACCGCACCGCAGCCGCCCAGGACGGCCGGCAGCAGGACGGCGACGAAGGCCGTCGAGATCTTCACCATGTGCCCCTCCTCGGTCGGGCGGGCCCGCCTTCGGCCTCGCTCGGCCGGCCGTGGTGCGGGGCGGGCGCGTCGCCGAAGAGGTCCTCGTGCATCAGGTACGACGCAGACGAACTCTCTGCCCCCCAGATCAACCCGGCGACTGCGACGGGCCGAGATTGTTGAAGAAGCACGCGTCGGAGATCTCGGTCAGGTGCCCGAGTTTGTCCTTCGTCACCGCCTGCCGATACGTGTCGACATCGTCGGCGCGAAGCGCCTTGAGTGCCTTCTTGGCGGTGTCGACGTCGTTCTGCAACGCGGCCTTGAGCGCCGGGCGGACCGCCTTGGCCAGATTGGCCTGCTGCAGGTCGACGATCTCGTTGAGGAGGTTCTCGGTCGGCGGAAGCGGCACCGTGCCGCTGACCGGGACCAGGGTCCACTTCTCCATGACGTCGGTCTGGTTCTCGCACCCCGGCGGCATCCCCTCGCCCTTCTCGCCGGACTGCTCGGCGGCGGACGCCGTCCGCTCCGCCGCGCCGGACGACCCTGCCTGCGGGGTCTGACCGCCACCTCCCGAGGTGGCCACGACGACGACGACCGCGGCGATCGCCACGACGAGCCCGGCGCCGCCCGCGATGAGCAGCTTGCGGTTCCGCGGCCCGCCGGGGCCGGGCCGTGACGGGTCGTGGAAGACGGGCGTCTGCTCCAGCAACGTGGGCCGCGGCGGAGGCGGGACGTTCTCGGTGCGGGCCGACGCGCCGGCCGGGGCGAACGGCGACGCCGGCACACGAGGCTGCCCGAGGGCGTCGATCATGGCCAGGGCCTGGGCGGCGGTGGGACGGTTGGCCGGGGCCTTGTCCAGCAGCCGGGTGATCAGCGTCCCGAGCCCGCCGGCGGCGCGGGGCACGGGCGCCTCCCCCAGCAGCACAGCGGTGAGCGTCTCCGTCGGAGTGTCCCGGTGGAACGGGGACACCCCCTCCAACGCCTGGTACAGCGTCACGCCGAGCGAGTACAGGTCGCCCGCGCCGCCGCTGTCCACGCCGTTGAACCGTTCCGGCGCGATGTACTCCAGCGAGCCCATCAGCCCGCCGCTCTTGGTGAGGGCGGTGTCGCCCTGTTGCACGGCGATGCCGAAGTCGGTGAGGAGCACGCGGCCGTCCCGGGCGATCAGCACGTTCGCCGGTTTCACGTCCCGGTGCACGATGCCGGACGCGTGTGCCGTGCTCAGCGCCTCCAGCAGCCCCTTGGCGGCCGACGTGACGGCGGCGGGGGCCATGGGGCCGTCACGGGCGATCAGATCGGCGAGGGTGCCGCCGTCGACGAGTTCCATGACGATCCACGGCGCCTGATCCTCGATCACCACGTCGTGGACGGTGACGATGTGCGGATGCGAGCGCAGCCGGGCGGCGTTGCGCGCCTCACGCTCGGCGCGGCGCAGCCGCTGCGCGTGCTCCTCGTCGGAGGTGGCCGACGGGAGCCAGACCTCCTTCACCGCCACGGACACGTCGAGGGACTCGTCGTGAGCCTTCCAGACGCGTCCGAAGCCCCCGCCTCCCAGAACGGACTCCAGCCGGTACCGTCCGCCGATCACACGTCCTGGTTGCGTCTGCGCGGCCACCATGCTCCCTCGTCGATGATCAAGTTGTGGCAGCCTATCCATGCGTGCTCGCGCGTATCTGCCGAATGTCCAGACTCGTGATCCATATGCGCGCTCCCGGAGCGGCAGGGTGCCCGCGGGGGCGGGTGCCCGCGGGCGCTGGCTATCCTGTGGCAGGTCGAGCCGGGCACGGCTCCCCCACCACGAGCCCACCGGAAGGCGACGACCGACCGTGACAGCCCCCCAGCGCCGCAGCGCCTGGCCGGCCACGACGGTGGCGGCGCACGCGGTCCCGGCCCTCCTGACGGTGATCATCCTGGCGGGCGCCCGGCACCTGGGCGCGGCCTGGTGGCAGGTCCTCGCCGCGGCGGGCGCCGCCGTGCTGCTCCATGCGGGAGCGGTGGTGGCCGCTCGACGGCCGTGGACGGGGTACGCGATCGGCGCGCTGGCCATGCTCGTCCTGGTGCTGACGCCCTTCCCGGGATGGTCGCTGACCTTGCTGCCCTCGGCGGTGTGCTTCCCCCTGGCGTTGTGGCGGCTGACCGGCCTGGTCCCGGTCAGGTCCTCGGTGCCGGCGCTGGCGGTCGCCGCGCTCGGGATCGTCCTGACCGAGCTGGTGGGGTGGGCCCGGCTGCCCGCCGACCCCGTGTGGAGCCGCCTGGTCGAGGGCGGGCTGCTGATGCTCGTGGTCGGCGGTGTGTGGCTCGCGGCCCTGCTGGTACGGCGCAGGCGGGAGGCCGCCCGCCGGGCCGAGGGCGAACGGCTGGCCGCGGCGATCGCCGACGAACGGGCCGGCATCCGCCGCGACCTGCACGACGTGATCGCCCACACGGTCACCGTCATGGTCGCGCGAATCGAGGCCGCGGCGGTGACGACGTCGGATGCGGCGACCCGGCGCGAACTCGGCGACATCGCCGAGACCGGCCGGGACGCCCACCAGGGGCTGCGCGCGATGCTGGCCACCCTGGGCCCGGCCAGCGGGCGCGCGACCACGGTGGCGCCGGGCACCGGTTCCCGGTCCGGTCAGGTCCCGATCTCGCTCGACGTCCTGCCCGACCTCGTCGCCTCGGCGGCGAGCCCGCTGCACGCGGTGACCTTCGCCGAGGCGGGCGAGCGACGACCGCTGAGCCTCAGTGCCGAGGTCGCGGCGGTCCGGACCGTGCAGGAGGGCATCACCAACGCGCTGCGCCACCTCGAACCGCCGGTCGCGGTGAGCGTCGACCTGCGCTGGAGCCCGGCCGAGATGGTGGTGGAGGTCCGCGACGACGGCGGCAGCGCGCTTCGCGGCGGCGGCGGCCAGGGGACCGGCTTGATGGGGATCGAGGAACGGGTGCGTACCGCGGGCGGCACACTGTCGATCGACGACGGGGACGACGGATGGGTGCTGCGGGCGCGGCTGCCCACGAAGGAGGGGGCATGAGCGCGATCCGGGTCATGCTCGTCGACGACCAGGAGCTGCTGCGCGCCTCGCTGCGCACGGTGCTGTCGGCCGACGAACGTATCGAGGTCACCCACGACGTCGCCGACGGCGGCGCGGCGGTCGAGGTCGTCCGGCGGCACCGCCTCGACGTGGTGCTGATGGACATCCGCATGCCGCGCATGGACGGCGTCGCCGCCACGGCGGAGATCGTGCGGATCGCTCCGGCGACCCGGGTGCTCATGCTGACGACGTTCGACGACGACGAACTGGTCGTGGCGGCCGTCCGGGCCGGCGCCAGCGGCTATCTGACCAAGGACGTCCGGCCCGCCGCCCTGGCCCAGGCGGTGTGCGACGTCGCGTCCGGCACGTCGGCGCTGGCCCCGGGGGTGGCCGCGACGATCCTCGATCTCGTCCGGCAGACGCCGGTGCGCAGGACGGCGGCCCTGGACGGCCTCACCCCACGCGAGGTCGAGATCTTCGGCCTGCTCGCCCGCGGCAGGTCCAACGCCGAGATCCGCGCGGAGCTGGTGCTGAGCGAGAACACCGTGAAGTCGCACGTCCGGGCCGTCCTGCAGAAGCTGGGCCTGCGCGACCGCGTGCACGCGGTGATCCACGCCTACGAGAACGGGCTCGTGGGCCGCGACGATCTGCCCGCCTGAGATCCCGTCCCCAGGGGTGCTGGAGGCGGTCGCGTTCGGTCGCCGACTCCGGTGCTTCCGCCGTGACGGGAGGAAGCGCGTCCAGCCCACCGGCGCGGCCCTGACGGAACGTACCGGCGGGTAGGGGCGGGACGGCGGCCGCGCGGTGTCAGGGCCGGTATCCGATGTGGCGCAACAGATTCCGCAGCCGTTGCTCGATCTGTACGGCGGTCACATCGTCGGCATGCTGGAGCAGGACGGATCCGATCGAGCTGGCCAGGACGTCCTGGATGACGCCCGGGTCGGTGCCCGCCGGAAGATGACCGGCCTCGACGGCCTGCTGCGCGACGTGGGCCACGGCGTTGAGCCGTGGCCGCAGGTAGCGCTCGGTGTAGGCGGCCACCAGCTTCGGGTGGTCGACCGAGGCGCCGATGACGCGGGCCATCAGCGCGCGGAAGCGGGGACGGCTGAGAAGCTCGGCGACGGACGAGATCAGCTCGTCGATCGACTGCCCGGCGGGGGCGGCGTCCATGTCAGGGGCACGGGCGTGCTCCAGGGCGGCCATCAGGAGGTCCTCCTTGACTCGCCAGCGCCGGTAGACGGTCAGTTTCGCCACCCCGGCGCGTTGGGCGACCGCTTCCATGCTGGTACCCGCCGCGCCGCGTTCGATCAGCAGGTCCAGCGCCGCGTCGAGGATGGCGGCGTCGTTCTCCGGATCGCGTGGACGGCCGTGGCGTTCTACGCCGGCCACAGCACCTGGTTCAGCCATGCGGTCAGTCTGTCGGGTGCCGGATGGTCACGCCAACCGATGTGCCCGTCAGGGCGGATCAGCGTCACGTCGGGCGAGCCGGGCTCGACCGGCGTGAGCGCGACGATCAGGTCGGCGCCCAGTTGCGCCGCGGCGGCCTCGGCGTGGCGGGCGGCGACGTGCTGATCAGCGGCGAGCACGACCCAGCGTCCGCCGACGGCGGCGTGCAGGGTGGTGCTGCCGCCGTCGGGACGCCGGCAGGTGAGGTCGGGCATCCGGTCGCCGGGACGCAGTCCGGGCATCCACCGGTGGACGGCCGAGGCCAGCGGTCCGCCTCGGTAGCTGATGCCGAGCTGGGAGGCGGCCAGCCACAGCCGGCGCTGCACCGCGGGCAGCCGGACGACCGGCAGGACGACGTTGTCGCGCAGCAGGCGTTTCCAGGGGGCGTGCGGCAACATGATGTCCACGGCGGTGCTGGTGGCGCGCAGGACCTTGCGGGCCAGCGGCCGTCGTTCGCCTTCGTAGGTGTCGAGCAGCCGCTGGTCGGCGCGGCCGCGGGCGACCAGCACCAGCTTCCAGGCCAGGTTCTCCGCGTCGCCCAGCCCGGTGTTCTGTCCCTGGCCGCCGGTGGGGCTCTGGATGTGCGCCGCGTCGCCGGCCAGGAGGATCCGGCCGCGCCGGTAGGCGTCGGCCAGCCGGCGGTGGATGCGGAACTCCGAGGCCCAGCGGACGTCCGTGACCGTGTCGAGGCCGATCCCGCTGCGGCGGGAGAACTCGCCCAGCACCCGGTCGCCGATCTCGCGTTCGGACAGCTGGTCGGGCAGCTGCGGCGGTGGTTCGGTGAACACCCGCCAGGTGTCGTCGGGCAGCGCGGTGACCGACAGCATGTGACCGGCCTCCATCCAGGTCGTGCTGCCGTTCCTGTCCAGCGGCCACTGGGCCCGCACGTCGACCATCAGCAGGCGTTCGAGGAGCTTGCGGCCGGGGAAGCCGATGCCGGCGAGCTTGCGTACGGTGCTGTGCGCGCCGTCACAGCCGATCAGCCAGTCGGTCTCGATGCGGCGCTCGGCGCCGTCGGCCGTCTGGACGGTGGCGGTGACGCCGGTGTCGTCCTGCCGGGCCGCGGCCAGCCGGGTGTCCCACTCCACATGGCCGCCCAGTTCGGCCAGACGTTGCCGCAGCGCGCTCTCGACCTCGGCCTGCGAGATCAGCAGGGTCTGTTTCGGCTGGTCGGCGACGGCTTGGCCGACGTGAAGGCGCAGCACGGTGCGCGTGCCCTCGTTGTAGGACATGTTGAGCGAGGACCGGGAGCGCTGGGGCAGGTCGCCGAGCGCGCCGATACGTTCCAGGACCTCGATGCCGCGTGGTTGCAGGCCGAGGGCGCGGGAGGTGGTGGCGGGGGCGGGGGCGGCGTCGATGACGCGGACGGGGATGTCGTGTAACGCCAGGTGGACGGCCAGGGCCAGCCCGGTGGGGCCGGCGCCCACGATGAGTACGGTGTCAGTCACTTAGTAAACGATACGGTACCGATTACTAAGTCCGGAAGGGGGCCCACGGGTAGGGAAGTGTGGTGGGGAACCACGGGGGCGACCACTGCGGGGAGCTCCCCTTACGCTCGCCGGCCGGTGCCCGGCCCTCGTCACGGGCACCGGCCAAGGGCTCGATTACGGAAGGTCCCCCGCATCGTCGACGATGCCGACGGACACCCGGGCCCTGGAGGTGATCACTTCGCCCTCGGGCAACCCGCTGTAGTACGGGTCGGGCGACTTGGCGCCGCCGACGTAGATTCGGCGTGCCCCGAGCAGGTCGAAGGTGTTCGGATCGATGATGACTTCCTGGCGGACCCCGTCGTCGTCGCGCGTGTAGATCGCCACGCCCTGTCGGCCCAGCAGGTCGCGCACCGTCTCCACGCCGACGTCGTCCAGCCGGGAGAGGACGGTGTAGAGGGCGGCCCGCAGGCGAGCCGCCGGTGCGCCTTCCTCCAGGATGCTCAGGATCTGATGGGACACCGCCCGCGCCTGCGGCAGATCGATCTCACTCGTGTCCTTCCTCAGGCGTTCGGCCAGGGCGGACGGCTCCAGCGGGAGCGAGCGCAGATAGGCGGGGTCGAACCGCAGACGGGGATCCGCGCCGCCTCGGCGGCGCTTGATCGTGTCGCTGTTCTCGTCCCGCATGGCCCTTTCCTCGCCGTCCCCCCGCGTCCATCTCTCGACGGTCTCCCGCGAGCGGGTCCGGCCTGCGCCGGCCGGTGGCGCGGTGGCTTTGGCCATCAGCCTGGGCGAGGTGTAGCTGTCCCATTTGACGTAGACCCACTGGTCGGCTCGCGGGTAGACGTCCGGCTGGCCGGCCGCCGCCGCCGTCGCGTGCCTGGCCAGGGTCTCCGCGTTCGCCACCGGCAGCCATGCCGGGGCGCCGGTGGCCTCCGTCCCCGGGCCATCCGTGCCGAGGCTCTGCACCACCGTGACGCCTGCCGCGATCGTGGCGCCGAACGCGCCTACGGCCGCCACGCGCAGCACCATGCGCCGGACCCGGCGGGCCGGCGGCTCCGGAGCCAGCGCGGCCATCATCCGCCGCCGGGCGTGACACAGATCGCCCGCTTCGCTCTGCCGCACCTCGGACCGCAGGTCGCGGACCATGTCCAGATCGTTCATCAGACCTCCTCGATCACGTCGGTGGGGTTGCTGCCGCCCAGTGCGTGCGCGATCTTGCGGCGGGCGCGGGACAGCCGGGACCGCACGGTGCCGACGGGCACGTTCAGCGCCTGCGCCGTCTCCTCGTAGCTGAGGTCGCCCCAGGAGACCAGCAGCAGGACGTCGCGCTCGCCCTTGCCCAGCCCGGCCAGCGCGGCCGCCAGCGGTCTGCGGGTCTCCGAGGCGGAGACGCGGGCGACCACCCGCTCGTCGAAGGCGACCGCCACGGGGTCCTCCCCGGTTCGGGCCAGCGCGCGATATCCGCGGATCTCCGCCCTTCGATGGGTGCCGATGATGTTCGTGGCGATGCCGTACAGCCACGGCAGGGCGTCCTGGCGATCCAGGGCGTACTTGTGCCGCTTCTCGAACGCCCTGGTGAACGTCTCGGCCACCACGTCCTCGGCCTGATCGGGACCGAGACGCCGGACGACGTAGCGATGCAGGACGGCGGCGTGCCGCTCGAACAACTCGGCGAAACGCTCCGGCTCGATCAGCGACGCTTCGATGACCGCCGAGTCCGGCGCGGGCGCTTCGAGGGCTGTCGAGACCGTCGGCTGGACCGGTGCTGACACGTCCGCCCGAAGCGGCGCTCGCGCGTCCGCCGGAGGACCTGCCAGGACGGGTTCATCGTGTGGAAGGGATGTCACGACGGTACTTATCCGCATGCGGGAGAAAGGTTCCATCCAGGATCTCGTCGGGACCGCCGGCCCGGATGACGGGGTGCGGTCACTGCTGCCGGTGGATCAGGTCGCCACCCAGCCGGGTGAGCTGGTGGATGACCATGTTGGCGTGCCGGGTGCTGGTGATGAGCCCGGCCCGCTGCAGCACCTGGGCGTGCGCGCTGGCCGACGACAGCGAGGCGCCGGTCCTGCGGGCGAGTTCGCTGGTGGTGCAGCCGGTGGTGGCGGCGATGCAGCGCAGGACGCGGGCCCGGGTGGCGCCGAGCAGGTCGGGCAGCGCGTCGTCGGGTTCGGGTTCGGGGGCGGGCGTCTCGTGCTGGATGGGGAACACCAGGACGGGCGGCAGGCTGGTGTCGGCCATCGCGACCGGGGTGAAGCGCCCGAAGTAGGAGGGGATGAGCGTCAGGCCGCGGCCTTGCAGGTGGATCTCGTACCGGCCGGTGGCGTAGTCGGCCTCCAGCACCGGCGGCCGCCACCGCATCGACGGCCCGAGGGCGGCGAGCATCGCATCCACGCCCTGGTCGGTGAGCAGGCGGGTCAGCCTGGCGCGCTCACGTCCCAGGGCGTCCTCCATCGTGGTGCGGCGGGAGCCGAAGGCGACCTGGCAGTACCGCTCGCTCAGCCGGGCCAGGCCGCGGACGGAGCGCCGGTTGCCGCGGGCCAGGTCGTCCAGCGTCGCGGGCACGGGCACGTGCGGGCGCAACCGGTCGACCTCGTGCCGCACCCGCGCCGACGGGGTGTCGGCCAGGACGTCCAGGCCCTGCCGGAACCCGCTCATCGACTCGTACGGGGTCAGGAAGTCGGGGAAGTACGCCTTGATCGGCACCAGCGGCACCAGCCGCTCCCGCACCGGCTTGAGCAACCCCGCGTCGGCCAAGTCCGTGCGGGCCTGCCGCCGCCAGCCGGACAGCGCCCTCGCCCCGCCTGGACGTTGCAGGATGTGCAGGCTGAGCGCCATTTCCCACATCATGTCCACCCGGCCGGCGATACGCACGCGGGCCAGGTCCTCGCCGGTGAAGATGATCCGCAAGGTCCCCTTGATCATGATCGCATCCTCGGCCGCCAAGATCACAGACAGATCAAAACCTGATCGACGGTGGCCGTTGACCCGCCGGGCGGCGACGGGGCCGGACGGCCGCACGCTCGGCCCGCTGCGGCAGGACTCCGCCTAGCCTCTGCCGCTCGGGAGAAACACGCATCGGACTGACGAGAGGTGACGGCATGACCAGGACAACGCTCGAACTGGCCACGATCGGGCTGCTGACCGCAACCGGACTCGCCCTGGCCGCCGGCCCGGCAGCCGCCAAGGAGGACTACTGGCCGGGCACCGGCGGCTGAACGCCGAGCCGGGTTCCCGGCCTGGAGCTTCGAGCAGGGCCAGGCGCCGCCTGACGGCCCGCCGATTTGTGCGAACTATCACATTGATCACGAGTCGCGTGTAGCAGAAGTGAGCCAGTGGTACTCAAGATCACAACACTGAGCAACCGAAGGGATCTTCGTGCGAGCACGCAAGCTGGCGACCCTCCTGGCGGGCGCGGCCCTGACCGCCGCGACCACGCTGGCGGCGACCGCCGCCCCGGCCGGCGCGGCCGGCCCCTGCGGCAGCGGCTACACCCGGGTCGGCGTCTACAACATCGGCATCGAGAAGTACGGGTACCGTACCGGCATCCTGGAGGTGTACTACAGCTCCGGCACCGGCAAGAACTGCGCACTCACCTATGGCGACGGCCCCTACGCCAACACCACGAGCTGGAAGGGCGTCGTGATCTCCAGGGGCGACGGCAGCGGCAAGGACAGCGACGCCGGAAACTACCAGTACTACGCCGGCCCCGTGTACGTCTCGGCGGCCGGGCAGTGCATCGACGTCGAGGGCATCTCACCGTCGTGGACGAGCGTCAAGCTCGACAACGTGCACTGCGGCTGAGACCGTCCCGACCGGCTGAGCCCGTACCCCAGGGTCGAGGGCACTGGCGTACACCACGGGCTCCGACGGCTCAGTGCGTCATCACTGACGTCCGCGTCGATGACGCACTGAGCGTCGAACCGCACGACCGGAAGCCCGCCCCTGCGGCGGGCCTCCCTCGTCGCGCCGGCTGCACGGCGAGTCAGTCCAGCGACGTCTCACCGACCGCCGCGAGCAGCAGAACGGGGAACTCCGGATCGGCCTGACCGACGGCGAGCGCGACCCATCGGTCGGTGTCCGGGCGCCGCCAGACCAGCATGGTGTCGGTGAGCTGGCCGAGCTCGTCCAGCGGCGCGGGTGCCGGGTCCTCGGTCTCCGCACGGCGCCAGAGATCGACCACCCGGGGAGCGCCCCAGCGCCTGGTCAGGGCGGTCACCAGTTCCTGGAGGGCGGCGTCGATCTCCGCCTGGGCCGCCTCGACGACCTCCTCGCCGCGGTCGTCCCAGAAGTCCCGGCTGGCCACCAGATAGCACACGTGGTGGTCCGGCCCGCTGGAACGATATCCCTCCCACACGTCCGGCGAGGCGCTCTCCCGTTCCTCCGTCTGCGGGAAAGGGCGGGCCAGAAGGGCGTCCAGGGCGGCGAGTCGATCTTGCAGAGCCATCCCACGAGGATAGAAGCCGGCGCCCGTCCCCGCCGGACGAGCATCGAACCATGGATGATTACCGCACCCAGTACTCGACCGTGTGCTTCTTGCTGAGGGAGAAGGCCGCCCAGTACAGGGAGTGCCCGGCGTTGCCGATGCGGACGATGCCGTACTTGCCGCTGCAGGGCCACGTGCCGGACGTGGCGATCTTCTCGCCGCCGCCCCAGCGGCGCAGGAACCACAGGTCGACCTTGATGCGCGTGTCGTTGCCCCGGCACCTGGGACGTGACCTGGGTGTGCGCGGCCGGAGCGGCGATGGCGGGAGCGGCCGTCAGCAGGCGTCCGGGGAGCCGTTCAGGAGGGCTTCTCCGAGCGGCGTCAGGGTGTGCAGGACCGAGCTGCCCGTGCGGACGGTCGAGATGAGTCCGGCGTTGCGCAGGACCGTGGTGTGCTGGCTGGCGGAGCCGAGGGAGACACCGACGCGTTCGGCCACGAACGTGGTGGTGGCCGGGCTGCGCAACGTGCCCAGCACCGCCGCACGGGTACGGCCCAGCAGGGGCACGAGCACGTCGTCCGCGCCGGCGGACCGGCCCGTGGCGCAGATCGGATACACCAGCACCGTGGCCGCGTCCGGCCGGTACATCACCATCGGCCGGGGCGCGAAGTAGGACGGGATCAGCAGCAGCCCCCGCCCGCACAGCGCGACGTCGTGCTCGCCGTCGATCGGGATGTGCAGGGTCGGCGGCCGCCAGCGGCACCCGGGATGCAGCGTGGCCAGCAGGGCGTCCACCCCGCCGCGCAGCAGGGTCTCGGCGCGCAGGGCACGGTCGGCGCCGGCCTCGGCCTGGATCTGCGACCACAGAGGCTCCACCGACGAGCCGAAGTAGCCGCGCAGGTCGTCGGCGAGGGTCTGGCGCGCCCCGCGGCTGCCCTCGGCCAGGTCCCGCGCCCAGCGCCCGGCCCGCTGGGCGGGCGACAACGCGCCCAGATCGACCGCCAGATAGGAGCTCGGCGTCCGACTGGCCAGCTCGACACCGGCGGCGAAGTCACCGGCGTCCGGCTGGAGCAGGAACGCCGGCACCGAACTCCTCGGCGGAACCAAGGGAGCCAGCACCCCCGCCCGCTCGGCCAGGCTCCCTCCCATCTGCCGGAACAACCGGCGCGCTCCGGGCCGCGTCCAGCTCCTGCTCGTCGGCGCGCCGAGCAGGAGGCGCACACTCAGCACCGTCTCCCACAGAGCATTGGGAGCCGGCGCGAACGTGATCTTGCGCAGGTCGGCGTCGGAGAAGTGCACACGGATCATGACGATGGATTCTCACCGAGCCGGCTCCCTCCAGCCAAGAAGAACGCCTCCCCGGCGGGCGCGTAGACGTCAGACCGGCTCGCCGTCCGGCGGGAACCATGCCTGCAGGGTCGCCGGGTCGATCGGCGCCGAGACGTGCTCATGCGTGATCAGCCAGCCCTGTTCCGTGCGCCGGAGACCGAGGGACGACCTGACCCAGATCGAGGTCCGCAGGCCGTTCCCGCGCCTCCCGCTGTCCAGATGGAGCATGTGCGCGAACGCGGCCTCCCCGCCCGCCGCGACCACCAGCTCGCGCGTCTCCAACGCGATCGGGCCGTCGTACTCGTCGAACCAGCGGACGAAGTTGCCGCGAACCTCATCCAGCCCGGCGAATCTCATCGGCGGAACGACGTCGTAGTAGACGACGTCGGGAGCGTAGAGCCGCAGCAACCGATCGACGTCCTTCACCTGGCAGGCTTCGGCCCGGACTTCCAGCAGCGCCCTGATCTCGAACTCGCTCGACATCATCGCCGCCCGGCCTTGAGCGCGGCCGCCGTCTCGGCGACGCGGCGGGCCTGGTGGCCGGCCGCCTGCAGGGTCACCTCGGCGGGCGGACCGTCGCCGGCCACGCGCGAGGCGCCGTAGGGGTTGCCGGACCTGAACTGGACGGGGTCGGTGTAACCCGGCGGCACGATGATGCCGACGCAGGACCAGGACGCCGCTCTGACCCGCCCGCGCCCGATCGAGCAGCCGCGCGACCTCGGCCAGCTCCTCATCCCGCCCCCCAGACCCGAGGTGCCACCGGCCAAGCGACGGAGAGCAGTGCTCTTGACGCGGAGCACCTGTCCGCGAGAGCATTGCTCTCATAACGGAGCGACGCCCGCAACGTCCTCCGGCCGGGACTCTCGACCACGTCAACCCTGGGGAAGCTCATGAAGCTCGCACCTCACCTCCACCGCCTCGGTAACGATGTCGTGGCCTGCTACCTCGTCGACACCGACGAAGGCATCACCCTGATCGACGCGGGACTGCCCGGCCACTGGCAGGACCTGCAGGCCGAACTCCGCACGCTGGGCAAGACGGTCGACGACATCCGCGGACTCGTGCTGACCCACGGCGACTCCGACCACATCGGCTTCGCCGAACTCCTGCGCAGCGAACACGGCGTCCCCGTGTTCGTGCACGCCGGCGACGCCGTCCGCACCCGCACCGGGGAGAAGCCCAAAACCGCGCCGGGCCCCATGCGCCTCGGCCCGACCCTCGGCTTCTTCGCCTACTCCATCCGCAAGAACGGCCTGCGCACCCGCTACGTCAGCGAAGTCACCGAGATCGCCGACGGCGACGTCCTGGACCTGCCCGGAAAGCCGGTCATCGTGGGCATGCCGGGACACTCACCGGGCAGCGTCGCGGTGCACGTGCCCGTCGCCGACGCGATCTTCGTCGGCGACGCCCTGACCACCCGGCACGTCCTCACCGGACGCTCAGGCCCGCAGCCCGCCCCCTTCACCGACGACCCCGCCACCGCCCTGTCCTCCCTGGACCGCCTCGCCGGCCTGTCCGCCTCCTGGGTGCTCCCCGGCCACGGCGCCCCCTGGCGCACCTCCCCTGCCCAGGTGAGCGAGGCCGTCAGAAACGGCTGAACACGCGACAGTGACGCACGTCACCCTGGTCAATCCGCACCTGCAACAACGCCCCCGCGATGGCCGCCTACGACGGCGTTCGCGAGCGGGCCTCGGCGGCCCAGTGGGGTGCGTTCCACCGGTCGGCGACGGCGGCGGCCTGGGCGAAGTGGGCGGCAGCCTCGTCGTCGTGGCCGAGGAAGACGGCCAGCTCACCGAGGGTGTGGGCGACCGGGCGCAGCGCCATCGCCAGGCTCTCGGCACCCGCCGGAGGACCGTCACGGTACGGAAGCAGCGTCTCGTAGATCTCCTCGGCGGCGTCCCGGTCGTTCAGGGCCATGACGGCCATCGCACGCAACGTGGTGAGGAAGGTGAAGAAGAAGTCTCGACGAATCGGACCGGGTGGCGTACGGACCTCTCGGGCTTCGGCATCCAGGCCGTTGGCGTCAAGGGCGAGCGCCAGCAGGTCGGACGTCATGGAGCCGAGCACAGCGTGAAGGGCACGCACCTCCTCCAGATGCCCGCTGAGCGTGCCCTCGTTCAGCCGGATCGTGGCCAGGGCGAGCTGGAGAAAACCCGCGGCGTGCACCGACCCGATGCGCCGCATGCCCTCGCCGGCCTCGACGTAGAGGGCTTCGGCGTCGGCGAACCGGCCCTCGATGAGCGCCAGACCCGCCAGCGTGATCTCCGCGACCGCGATCGCCTCGCGCATCCGGTAGGCACGCGCGAGTTCCAGCGCCTCGCTGATCACCCGGCGCATGGTCACCGGATCGTTGGCGGCAGCGGCGACGCCGGCATGGTTGAGCAGCCCGGAGACACGATAGACCGGCAGGTCGTGCTCGACGCCGATCTCCACCAGCTCCCGGCACAACCCGGCGTCCCCCTGGGCCTCGGCCAGGATCTCGAGCGCCGCCGCCCGCAACCGGGGCCCGGTGGCGAGATCGAGCGCCTCCCGCGCCGCCTCCACAACGGTCGGATCGTCCTCGCCGATCAGCTCGTGCGCGTACGCCGACAGGAGCCGGGATCGCACAGAAGGGGGCAGATCACGCTTCAGCAGCCGACTCAGGCGATCGACGACGGGCCGATCCACCGTGCCGTACGTACGGGCCTGCCACGGGGTCGGCTCCGTCCACGCGGTGAAAGCGGCGATCATCAGGTCGTCACGCCCCAAGGACTCCGCGTACTCCACGGCCTCACGGCGCGTCTCGCGGGCGGCCGCGACGGCCCCCGACCGGATCTGCGCGCGCAGCAGCCTGCCGAGCAACTCGACGCGTTCGTCCGGCCCCGTCGAGTTGGCGACCGCGTCGGCCAGGAGGTCGGCCGCCACGTCGTGGGCGTAGCGGGCCTCGGCAAGCTCGGCGGCCTGCACGCAGTAACCGACGGCCTTCGGCGAGCCGGCGCGCGCGAAATGATGGGCCAGCGCCGCGATGTCGTCGGTCCCCTCGAGAGCGGCGGCGATCCGGGCATGCATCCGGGTGGCGCGCAACCTGCTCAGGTCCGCGATGAGCGTGTCCCTGACCAGGGCGTGCACGAAGCGGACCAGGCCGGGACCGGGCTCGTCGAGCAGCCCGGCGATGACACCCGCGTCCAGCGCGTCCAGCACCCCGTCCTCGTCGGTGTCGGCGGCCTTGACCAGGACGTCCACCGAGCTCTCCCGGCCCGCCACCGCGGCCAGCCGCAGGACCGACACGCCTCCCTCCGGCAGGCGCGCGAGCCGGCGACGCAGGACGTCCCGTACGCCTTCGGGAACCTCGGAGAGGGCGACCAGCGCACCTTCGCCGTTCAGCAACCGGGCGCTCTCACGCACGTAGAACGGGTTGCCGCCAGTACGCTCGGCGATCCCCGCGACGGTCTCGTCATCGGCCGCACATTCGGCCCGCACGAGCCGCGCGACGGCCTCGCCGTCCAACCCCGGCAGCGCCAGACGGAGAGGCGCGGCGCGCGCGAGGGAGGCCAGCGTCTCACTGAGCCGCCCGCCCTCGTCCGCGCGGTATGCGGCGACGACCAGGATCGGGGCCCGCAGGCCGAGACAGCCGCCGAGCAGCTCCAGCGTGGTGGCGTCCGCCCAGTGCAGGTCATCCAGCACGACGGCGACCGGACGCCCCGAGGCGACCGCCGCGAGCCACCTCCACACGGCCCGGCGCAGGCGGAACCGTCCAGCCGTGGCGTCGGCCTTCACCGGCTCGGCATCGGCGAGCAGCGGCGCAAGATCGTGCCCGAACTCGCCCGGAGACGCTGAAGCGGCGACGGCTCCCAGCACCTCGGTCCAGGCCCACGCGGGCGGCGCGCCGTGGACCTCCGGGCAGCGGCCCACCGCCACCAGCCACCCCTCACGTTCGAGCCGCCGGCCGAGGTGGTCCAGCAACGTCGACTTGCCGAGCCCGGCCTCGCCGGTGACCAGAGCGACGCGGACTCCGTCGGCGACGGCCTCGTCGGCGGCCGTGACCAGCGCCGACAGCTGTGCCTCGCGTCCGACGAACGGCGCCTCGACGACCGGATCCGTCCCCCCGACGGGGGCCACCTGCGGCAGCGGGGCGCTCAGCGCCGGCACGGTCGCACGCAGGACCTCCGTGCGCTGGGTGAGGATCGCCTCCTCCAGCGCCGCCAGCTCAGGACCGGGATCGAGCCCGAGCTCCTCGGCGAGAACGCCGCGGGCACGGCGGAGCGTCGCCAGCGCGTCCGCCTGGCGACCACTGCTCCACAACGCCAAGGCGTGCAACCGCCAGCCCTCCTCCCGAAGCGGCTCGTCGCGGGTGAGCCGCTCGGCCTCGGGAACCACCGCAGCCGGATCGCCGATGCGCAGACCCGCCGCCACATGCAGCTCCGCGGCCACCGACCGCAGCTCGTTCAACCGGGCCGTCTCGGCGGCGGCCCACGGCTCGTCGGCGACCTCGGCGAACGCCGGTCCCTGCCACAACCCCAGCGCTTCGGCGAGCCGAGCCTGCGCGGTGCGTGGGTCGGTGTCCGTACGCGCCCGGCCCAGCAGACCCTCGAACCGCCACGCGTCCACCGCCTCCGACGGCAGCCGCAACGCATAACCCGGCGCCGCGCTCACCAGCAGCCGGGCCGGCGAACGCGGCGGACGTCCAGGCTCCAGCAACCGACGCAGGTTGGACACGTACGCCTGCAGGGACAGCAACGCCCGAGCCGGCGGCTCCCCACGCCACAGATCCTCGATCATCCGGTCGACCGGCACGACCTGCCCACGCGCCGCCACCAGCAACGCCAGCACACCCCGCTGCCGCGGCCCGCCCAGCGGAACCGGCTCGCCGCCGACCTCGGCCTCGAGAGCGCCCAGAACCCGGATGAAGACCATGATCTGCACATCGTATGCGGACGTTCCAAATGACCTCCAAAGGCCCTCCAAATCCCTTCCAAACACCCAGGAGCAGCCTTAACACATCGCAACCGACCAAGGGCGGGAACAGATGAGCGTCCCACCCGGTGCACCACCCACCCGAACCCGCCCTGCGCACGCTCTTCGGCACCGCCTTGGAAGACGCCGAACGCGCCACCATCCCCAACGACCTCGCAACACCCAAGGAGAACGACCATGGCGCCGAAGAAGCTCAACACCGCCCTGGCCACCGCCGTCGTCCTGTTCACCCTCTACCTCGGGGCATCCTTCGCCCTGCCCCTCGCCACGACCTTCCCCGGCCTGCCGCACTGGCCCGCCGACGACACCGGCTTCTCCATCGTGAAAGGCAGCCGCGAGATCGCCATGGGCCTGGCCATGGGCGTCCTGCTGGTGACAGGCCACCGCCGCCCGTTGGGCTGGGTCCTGCTCATGGTGGCCGTGGCCCCCTTCGGCGACATGGTCAACGTCCTGGCCCACCACGGATCCACCGCCGCCGCCCTCGGCATCCACGGCCTGACCTCGGCACTGATCGCGGCCACCGGACTGCTGATCCTCCGCGAGACCCGAAAGACCGCCTGACCTCCCCCGACATCGAGAACTCGAAAAAGGAGACCATCATGACGATCAACGACCTGCGCGGCGTCCTCAAGGGCCGTGTGCTCCTGCCCGACGACGACGGCTTCGCACAGGCGTCCACCGCATGGAACCTGACCGTCAGGCAACCCGTGGCCGCCGTCGCCGAGGCCGCGGACGCCGACGACGTGGCCGCACTCGTACGCTACGCGCGGCGAGCAGGCATGACGGTGACCGCCCAGCCGAGCGGACATGGCGCCTCCGGCGATGTGGACGGCCTCATCCTGCTGCGCACCGGCCTGCTGAACAAGGTGGAGGTACGCGCACAAGAGCGCACCGTCCGGGTGGGCGCCGGCGCCAAGTGGGGACAGCTGCTCGCGGCAGCCGGCCCGCTGGGCCTGACCGGCCTGTCCGGCAGCGCGCCAGGAGTCAGCGTGACCGGCTACACCCTGGGCGGCGGAGTCGGCTGGTTCAGCCGCAAGCACGGCTTGGCCGCCGACAGCGTGCGCGCCATCGACATCGTGGACGCCGACGGCCAGCCGAACCGGGTGACCGCCGAGTCCGACCCCGACCTGTTCTGGGCACTGCGCGGCGGCGGCGGGGACTACGCGATGGTGACCGCCCTCGAACTCGACCTGCACCCCGCGCCGGCCCTCTACGGCGGACGCGTGATCTGGCCGGAGCACCGGACCAGGGAGGTGTACGACGCCTTCCTGGAGATCACCGCCGAGGCGCCACGCGAACTCAGCGTCTGGATCAACCGCCTCCAGCCGCCCGGCGCGCCGCCCATGGTGACACTCGACCTGGCCTACCTGGGCGAAGCTGCTCAGGCACAGGACCTGCTGACCCGCCTCGACAAGATCGACGGCGCGATCTCCGACACCCGCGGCCTCGTCCCGGTCGCCGACCTGGGCACCATCGCCGCCGAGCCCACCGCCCCAGCCCCGTCCATCACCCGCGCGGAGCTGCTCACCGGCCTGGACACCGACGCGGTGGAGCTCCTCCTCGACAAGCCGGTCGCACCGCTCATCAACGTGCAGATCAGGCACCTGGGCGGCGCACTCGCCGAGCCCGGGGGCGGCGCCGGTGCGAGCGGCGCGGTGACCGAGCCGTACCTGCTCGGCATGGTGGGGCTCGGCCTGCCGCACGCGGCCGACGCGACACGCGCCAAGCAGGCCGAGCTCGTGGCCGACCTCGGCGCCTACGTCAGCGGACGCAAGCCGTACACCCTGCTGTCCCCTGGCGAGACGGCCGCGATGTCCTTCTCCGGCGACACGCTCGCGCGCCTGCGGGAGATCAAGCGGGCCCGGGACCCGCACAACGTGTTCCGGGCGAACTACCCGGTGCTCGGATAGCCCGGTGCGGCCCCTCCGCCCATCGGGACGGCGGGGCCGCACGGCTTTGGTCGATGAGTACGGGCGAAGCCCGTTCCTTAAGAGGAATGGGGATTTTTGCACCAGCCCACCGCCTTTACAATGTAGATCACATCATTCGTTACACGTGCGAAGGCCACAGTTTTCCCGCCCGCCGGCCGTGATCGAGTGACTCCTCCGCCCGGGTGATCGCGCGCATGCTTCTGATCACGACCACCCCATCCCCAGTCGGACAGGAGAACGCCATGCCCGAAACACGCACGAACAGGGCTGCCCGCGGTTTCGCCGCGTGCCTGCTCCTCTTATCCACGGCCATGGCGCTGACCGGCCCCGCCAGGGCGGACGCACTGGCGGTGACCTGCGGGGACGTCCTGACCGCCGACACCACCCTCACCGCCGACCTGACCTGCGCCGGCGACGCCCTGACCATCGGGGCCGACGGCGTAGACCTGGACCTCGACGGCCACACCGTCACCGGCTCAGGCACGGGCAAGGGGCTGACGGCCATCAGCCGGGTCGGCTTCACCGTCCGCAACGGCACGATCAGCGGCTTCACGTACGGGATCTACCTCTCGTCCTACTCGGGCCTGCCGCGTACCGACGTCACCGCCACGGACGTGCGGCTCGTCGCGGCGCCCATCGACGCCTGGCCCGGCACGATCACCTTCACCGGCACGCGGCGGGACGCCTGCCTGCTGTCCGGTCTGCGGCTGGTCGACGGGCTGATCACGATCGACCGGTGCACGGTGACCAAGCAGACCGTCATGGTGCGCAGCTCGGGCTCGGCGATTCGCGACAGCGCGCTCACCGACGGCAGCCTCACGGTCAGCGCGACCGACCAGGGCACCTTCACCCGTAACGTCTTCGACGCCTTCTACATGGGCCTGTCGAACGACAGCCGCCGCAACCTCGTGCGGGCCAACGTCTTCAAGAACTCGGCCGCGGCGGGCCTCGGCGCCGCGGAGACCTTCCTGCCGCAGGACGCGAACATCATCGAGTTCAACGTGTTCACCGGCAACGACATCGGCCTGTACTCCGGCTCCATGCTGCGGCACATCATCGTGCGCAAGAACGTGTTCAACGGCAACAACACCGTCGGCATCCTCGTGGACAACCCGTGGGGGCCCAACCGGGCCGGCCCGGACCCCATCTCCGACAACGTGTTCGTCGGCAACGGCCGGCACCCCAGCGGCCGGGTCGACGGCCAAGGGCACGCGGTTCAGGGCGGCATCCACCTGAGCTCCCGCGCGGCTCTCACCACGCCGGTCACCTTGCGGAACAACGTCGGCACCGGCAACGCCGGCCATCTCATCTGGGCGCCCCCGGGCACGGTCACCGACGGCGGCGGCAACCAGGGCCCCTGCGGCCCCACCCCCAACCCCGATCTGACCTGCTGGTGAAAGCACCGGCCCTGATGGTCGTTCCCCGGGCGCGGACCTGCCGAGGTCTGCGGGCGCGCCCGGGTCAGATCCGGTGCCGGTTCTCCCCCGCGTGGCCCACGCCGGGGTGGGGCCGTCGTCGCGGTGGCGTGCCTCCGTACTCCGGGTGGTGCTCGAAGTGCCACCACTCGTTGTCGAACATGCGGTAGAGGTCGTAGCGGGCGCCGTGTTCCTCCAGCCAGCGCGCGCCTTCGTGCGGGCGCACGTCCAGGGCGATGCCCTTGACGTGGTTCGACTCCGTCGGCGGCAGGACGAGCATGCGCGCCAGGGCCGGGGAGCCTGTGCGGCGCACCTCCTCGTCGAACATCCGGAGCTGCACGACTGGATCGCGGTATCCCGAGGTGAGGCCGAGGAGCTGGCCGTGACGCCAGAGCGCCTCGGTACGCGCGGCGGTGAACGCCGCCAGGGCGCCGTCGGTGAGCCCGGTGAGGTCCTCGGCGGGGAACCGCATCCGTAACGCCCACTGGCAGGCCAGCTCGCGGGCCCGGCCGGGGCGGCGGACGAGCGCCGCCGGCAGCAGGAGCACGGCGAGCACCAGTGTCACCACGGCGAACAGCCGATCTCGGGGCCGAGCTGGGATGGTGCGTGGTTCGTTCATGACGAACTACGATTGGCGCCGAATGTGTGTGGGTCGTCTGCCGAATGTCACCGTTTGTCGACGGCCACCACGTCGGCCGCACCGTGACACAACGATGACATGGCGCTGACAAGGCGGGGACATGACCGGCCCACAGTGGACGGAGTTGACCGGCGAGCGAGGTTACGGAGCGTGCTGTGGTACTCGGCGGCGTGTCGCGAGTGTTGTTGATCGAGGATGACCCGGCCGTGCGGGAGGGCCTTGAGCTGGCCCTGACCCGGCACGGGCATCGGGTGGGCGCTGTGGAGTCCGGCGAGGAGGGGCTGGAGCGGCTGCGCGCCGACCGTCCCGACGTCGTCGTGCTCGATCTGATGTTGCCCGGCATGAACGGGTTCGAGGTCTGCCGCCGCATCCGGGCCATCGGCGAGGTGCCGATCATCATGCTGACCGCGCGCGGCGACGACATCGACGTGGTGGCGGGGCTGGAGGCGGGCGCCGACGACTACGTCGTCAAACCGGTGCAGCCCAGGGTGCTCGAGGCGCGCATTCGCGCCGTGCTCCGGCGGATCGGCCGCGACCAGGCGGAGCTGGAGCGGCACGGCGAGCTGACCATCGATCGGGCCGGGCTGGTGGTCACCAAGCGCGGCGCGCCGGTCGGCCTCACCCCGGCCGAGCTGCGCCTGCTGCTGGAGCTCTCCGGCACGCCGGGCCGGGTGCACAGCCGCCAGCAACTGCTGGACTCGGTGTGGGAGCACGGGTATTTCGGCGACTCGCGGCTGGTGGACGCGTGCGTGCAGCGGCTGCGCGCGAAGATCGAGGACGACTCGGCCTCCCCCGTCTACGTGCAGACGGTGCGGGGGTTCGGTTACCGGTTCGGGCCGGTGTGAGCCGGCGGTGACGCCTGGGCCGAGCCTGGGGCTGCGCGCCCGGCTGTTGTTCGCGTTCGCGCTGCTGTGTGTGGTCACCACGGCGGCGGTGGCCGGCGGGCTCTACGTCCAGGCCCGCACCGACATCCTGCAACGGGCCCAGGATGCCGCGCTGCAGGCGACGAGAGGTCGCATGGAGACGCTCTTCCCGTTGCGGACCCCGGCTCCGGATCGGACGGAGCTCGGCAGGATCGCCGCCACCATGGCCGAACGGGACAGCTACGCGATCGCCGTCTACCGCGAGCGGTACGAGCAGGCAGGGCCGCCGTCCGGTCCGCCGCCGGGCCTGTCGGGGAAGCCGGCACCGGGGAGCGGGGGGCGCGACGGGAACGGGCCGGCCCTGAAGCCCGAGGACCTGAGGCCCCAGGCCCTTTCCGTGAGCCTGCGGCGGAAAGTGGCCGAAGGTGAGATCGCCTGGCAACGGGTGGTGCGGGAGGGCAGGCCGTTCCTGATCATCGGCGCGCCGTTGCTGATCGCCGAGGGTGACCGGTGGCGGGTGTCCGGCATCGAGGTCTACACCGTGCGCAGCCTGCTTCCCGAGCAGCGCAGCATCGACTGGCTCGCCACGCGCGCCTGGCTCATCGGCGGGGCGGCCATGGCGTTCGCGGTCGTCGTGGCGTTGCTGGCCACCCGCAGCGTGCTGCGCCCGGTGCGCGAGCTCGGCCGGGCGGCCCGCCTGCTGGGCGAGGGCGAGCTGCGGGCCAGGGTCGAGGTCCGCGGCTCCGACGAGCTGGCCGACGTGGCGCGTACCTTCAACGACACCGCCGCGGAGCTGGAGCGGCACGTCATGCAGCTGCGTGAGATGGAGGCCGACGCCCGCCGGTTCGTGGCCGACGTCTCGCACGAGCTGCGCACTCCCCTGGCCGCGCTCGCCGCCGTCGCCGAGGTCCTCGACGACGAGGCGGCCCAGCTGCCCGAGCCCGCCGGCCGGGCGGCCAAGCTGGTCAGCCAGGAGACGCTCAACCTCACCGCGCTGGTGAACGACCTCATCGAGATCAGCAGGTTCGACTCCGGCGTCGCGGCCCTGTCGCTGAACGAGGTGGACGTGGCCGAGCTGGTGCCCGCGACGCTGCGCGTCCGGGGCTGGTCGGACTCGGTGCGCACCGAGCTTCCCCCGTCGGTGACGGCGAGGCTGGACCCGCGGCGCGTGGACGTCATCCTCGCCAACCTGGTCGGCAACGCCCTGCGGCACGGCGAGCCGCCGGTGTCGGTGCGGTTGTCGGCCGACCCGCAATGGATCACTCTCGAGGTCCGCGACCACGGGCCGGGGCTGGCCGAGGCGGTGCTGCCGCACGCGTTCGACCGGTTCTTCAAGGCCAGCGCGGCCAGGGCCAGATCCGAGGGCAGCGGCCTGGGCCTGGCCATCGCGATGGAGAACGCGCGCCTGCACCGGGGCGACCTCACCGTCGCCAACGCCCCTGACGGCGGCGCCCTCTTCACGCTGCGCCTGCCGCGCAGGGCCCCCGAGCAGGACGGAGCAGCCGAGTGAGAGCCGGGCTCCCCCGCCGCGCGCTCGCCGCGAACCTCGTGGCGGCCCTTGTGGCGGCCCTTGTGGCGCTCGTCGCCGTGACGGGCTGCGGTGTGCGTCCCAGCGACGTCATCTCCGTCGGCGAGCCGCCGAAGGGATCCGTCGCGGTGACCACGACGATCGTCCTCTACCTGGTGCAGGACGGGCGGCTCAGCGCCGTGCGGCGGCCGAGCGCCCGCCCGCTGTTCCTGACCGAGAGGCTCGCGCTGCTGGCGGCCGGACCCACTGCGGAGGAGCGGGCGTCCGGGTTCGGCACCGAGGTGCCGCCGGAAGCCGACCCGTTCCTGGTGACCGCCAAGGCACACGGCCGCATGGTGCTGACTCCGTCCGCTCCGGGCGGTGACCTGTCCGCCCTGGCCGTGCAGCAGATCGTGTGCACGGCCGCCGCGTTGACGGACAGCCCCGCCCGCATCACCGTCGCCGGGGCACGGACGAACGTCGACCCCCGCGGCTGCCCGGCGTGACGCGGCGCTGCTCACCGCCGAACCGTCGGCTGACGGCGAGGACGGCCATCGGCGGCTGACGCGGGCGGCTTCAGGGGTGCAGGCGGGCCTGGTCAGAGGCTCTCGCGGACGTAGTTCGCCGCCTCGGTCCTGTTGCGGACACCGATCTTGGCGAAGGCGTTGTTGATGTGCGTCTTCACCGTCGTCTCCGCGATGACGAGGGTGGCCGCGATCTCGCCGTTGTGCAGCCCCCTGGCGATCAGCCGCAGCACCTCCACCTCCCTGGTCGTGAGCCCGTCCGGCAGGTGCGTGACCGGCTCGGGCCTCTGCCGCGACAGCGCCTGGGCCAGCCGCCTGGAGACCGGCTCGGCGAACGTGGACTGGCCCGAGGCGGCCGAGCGCAGCGCCGCGGCGATCTCGGCCCGGCCCGCGTCCTTGGTGAGGTAGCCGCGGGCCCCCGCCAGCAGCGCCGAGGTGATCGATTCGTCGTCGTCGTAGGTGGTGAGCACCAGCACGGCGATGTCCGGATGGTCCCTGGTGATGCGCCGGGTCGCCGCCACGCCGTCCATGACCGGCATCCGCAGGTCCATCAGCACGACGTCCGGGCGTTCCGCCGCGACCAGCGGCAGCGCCTCCTCGCCGTTGGCGGCGTCGCCCACCACCTCGGCGCCGTCCATCAGCGAGATGAGCGCCACCAGGCCCTCGCGCATGATCTGCTGGTCCTCGACCACCACCACCCTCATCCGGGCACCTCCGCTCTCACCAGCCAGTCGTCGCCGTCCGGGCCCGCATCAAGGATCCCGCCGATCAGGGCCAGCCGTTCCCGCATGCCCGCCAGGCCGTGGCCGGGCGGGCCGGCCTGCGGTGCGCCGAGCGGGTTGCGGACGGTCAGGGTGACCATGGTGGCGGTGTAGGCGAGGGTCAGCGAGACCGGGGCGCCCGGGGCGTGCCTGGCCGCGTTGGTGAGCGCTTCGCGTGCCGTACGCAGCAAGCCGACCTCGACCGCGGGGGCGGCCTGGCGGGAGACTCCGGCGGTGCGCATCGCGAGTTCGGCGGAGTGGTCGCGGCGGTGCGCGTCGGCCAGCGTGGACAGGGCCTCGGGCAGCGGCGGGACGTCCTCGCGGAGCGCGGCTCGATCGTGGACCTGCCGACCTACCTGCAGGCCGCGTACGGCATGGGGGCCACCCAGGCGGGGCTGGCGCTCAACCCGTACGTGCTGACGTTCATGGCGGTCTGCTCGCTCGCCGGCGCCCGCATCAGCGCGAGGGGCCGGTTCAGGCCCTACCTGATCGCCGGTGCGGCGGTCGCGGTGCTGGGGGTGGGGTTCGGGCTGTTGATGCAGAGTCTGGTGGTCGTCGCGCAGAACGCGGCCTCCCTCGCGGACCTGGCCGCCGCCACCTCGGCCGTGGTGTCCGTCCGGGGCCTGGGGCTCTCCCTCGGCGTGGCCGTCTTCGGCACCCTGCTCAGCCGGGAACTGCAGGGCCGGGCCCCGGGCCCGGCGGCGACGGTCGCCGCCGTCCCGGACGTCCTGTTCTGGGGCGCCCCGGCCGCCGCTGTCCTGGTGGCGCTGATGGTGCTGCTGCCCCGCAAGGGCCGGCGCGCCGCACCGGAGGAGGCGACGGCCTGAGCTCCGGCAGGCGAACGGCCGCCGGGACGTGACTGCGGTCAGGTCCTGGCGGGGATGCGCCTGCCGAGGTTGACGAGGAACAGGATCAACCCGACCGTCAGCACGATGTGCCCCAGCCCCGCGATCCCGGGGATCGCCGGACGGGCTCTCAGCCCTGCCAGGCGCGGCGGAAGCTCGCCCGGGCCCGGTGCAGCCGGGACTTGACCGTGCCCGACGGCACCCGCAACATCCGCGCCGCGACGTCCTCCGGCACCCCTTCCAGGTCGCGCAGCACCAGCACCGCCCGATGCTCCGGCGACAGGCGCTCCAGCACGTCCCGGATGTCCACGGCACGCTCGACGTCGTGCGGCGAGGGCACGCCGGCCAGTTCCGCCGGGCTGGAGCGGCCGTCGCGCCGGGCGATCCGGACGGCCTCGCGCACGGCTATCGCCCGCGCCCAGCCGAGCAGGGCCTCGGGTTCACGCAGGTCACGCAGATGCCGGAAGATCGCGATCAGCGCCTCCTGCACGGCGTCGGGCCCGCTGTCCAACGCGATGGGCCCGCAGATCCGGCCCAGGTACGGCGTCAGCTCGGCGAGCAGGTCGTTCATGGCCATCGTGTCGCCCCGCTGGGCGGCGAGCACCCGGGCCGCCGTCATGACGCGCCCCCGGCGTCCCTGACCACGGGCCCGCCGGCGTCCCGGGCCGCGACCCGGGACGCGAGCCTGGCCAGCGCCCTCTCCCCCGCCACCCGCACGCCCCAGGGCACCAGCGCGGCGCGGCCCGGGACGCGCACCCCGCCCGTCTGCGCGACCAGCGTCCCCTCCGGCACGGCCGTCGCGGCCAGGCCGATGAGCAGGAACCGGCTCTGCATCCAGCACCAGCCCGGCCGCAGGTCGACGTCGAACCGGGCGCGCATGCCGTACCGGCTGCGGGCCCTGGCCACGAGGCGGCCGTCGTCCGGGCCCGTGGACTCGACGGTGAGATGCCGCATGTCGGGTTCGAACGTGCCGAACTCCTTCTCCAGATCGCTCACCACGGCCCAGACGGCCGCGAAGGGTGCGGGAATGACGCGCTCGGCGACGGACGCCCCGGGAATGGCCGCGGCCAGCGCGCGCAGGCGGCGTACGGGGTCCAGATCGGCAACAGGCCAGCTCATGTCCATCCAGAGGCGGGAGAGGCGCGAAAGGTTCCATGGAACCATCGCGAACTTCGCCGCCTCCTGCCGGGCATGAACATCTCACGCCTCGGCGCCCTGACCGCCTCCATCCTGCTCACCGACGCCGCCGCGCACCTGTACTGGCTGACCGGCCGCACGTGGCCCGCCCACGACGTCGGATCCCTGTCCCTGGCGGTGCTGAACTTCGAGGTGCCGTTCACCCCGCGCGTGCTGGTGCCGCTCGTCGTCGTGCTCGGCACCGGGGCGGCGGCGGTCCTCGCGTGCTCGCGCGGCCGCGGCGGCCTGCCCGCCCGTCTGATCACGGCCGCCGTCACCGCCGGGACCCTGGTGCGCGCGGCGGCCGGGCTGGTGTGGATCGCCGGCGTCGGCGCGGACACCGCGACGCCGTTCTACTGGCTCAACCTGTTCCTCTACACGCCCCTCTGCGTGGTCATGGCCGCGGCGGCGGCCGTCGTCGCGGCCCGCCGCGGCTCCCGGCGGCTCTAGTCCGAGCAGAGCTGGGCGTGCAGGGTGCGGAAGGCCCATTGCTCCCAGCGCTCGCGCGGCCAGCCGCGGGCGTGCACGAACAGCAGGTACAGCTCGGGGCTGAGCAGGCCGTACAGCAGGTCGGCGGCCTCCTGCGCGGACACCTCGGCCCGCGCCCCGGGCTTGCCCACCAGAGCCTCGGCCGCGTCCCGCTGGACGACGTAGCGGGGATCGACGTCGTCCGGCCACAGCGCGGCCACCTCGGGGTCGCTGGCGACGGCCGCCTCCAGGACCTTGCCGATCGGCGCGACGCGCTCCAGGACGGAGCTGGTGCCGGCGACGTGGGCGCGCAGCAGGTCCTGGGCGGTGCCGGCGGCCAGCGCCGCCGCGTACCAGGGCCGGTCCATGGTGGCCACCGGCTCGTCGTCGCCCGCGATCGTGACGTCGACCAGCTCCTTGAGCAGGGCGCGCTTGTTGCCGAAGACGAAGTAGATCGTCTGCACCGCGACCCCGGCCTTCTCGGCGACGTCCTGCAGGTTCGTGGCGCCGTATCCGTCGCGCATGAACAGCTCCAGCGCCGCGTCGAGAATGCGCCTTCGCGTCTCCTTCGCCTTCTGGGCCCGCTTGTTCGTCCGCTTGACATCACTCATGGCTAGAGTCTATCTCTAGATTCAGTCACTAGAAGTCAACTCTAGAGAGCAGGTCTAGCCATGACGGTCATCAGCGTCACCCGTTTCCAGGCCGATCCCGCGGACGCCGAGGAGGTCCAGGCCCGGCACGCCGCCCTGGTCACCGCCATCAGAGCCACCGGGCCCGGCCTCACCGAGGCACGCCTCGGCCGCCTGGACGACGACACGTGGGTCGGCGTCTGGCGCTGGAACTCGGCCGCCGCCCTGCAGGCGGCCCGTCAGGCCGCGCCCGGCACCCCCGCGGCCGTCGCCGCGTTCGCGGTCGTCCGCGACGTCACGGCGCAGGACATCGAGGTCCTGGCCGAGCTCTGACGGCCTGCCCCGGCTCCCGGCCCGACGCCGCGAGCCGGGGTTCCCCCGAATCGAGGAGATGACATGATCGAAATCGACGCGTTGACCAAGGTGTACGGATCGGCGCAGGTCCGGGCGGTCGACGAGGTGTCCCTGCACGTCCCCGCCGGGTCGGTCTTCGGCTTCCTGGGCCCCAACGGCGCGGGCAAGACCACGACCATCAAGATGCTGGCCGGGCTGCTGACCCCCACCTCCGGCCGGGTCCGGCTGGCCGGGTTCGACGTGGCCCGGCAGCGCCGGTCCGCGATGGCACGGTTCGGCGCGGTGCTGGAGGGCTCCCGCAACGTCTACTGGACCCTGTCGGCCTGGCAGAACCTGATGTACTTCGGCCGGCTGAAGGGTCTGCGCAAGGCCAGGGTCGCCGAGCGGGCCCAGGATCTGCTGACCGATCTGGGCCTGTGGGAGCGCCGCCACGAGAAGGTGGGCGGCTTCTCCCGGGGCATGCAGCAGAAGGTCGCCATCGCCGTCGCCCTGATCGCCGACCCGCCCGTCGTGCTGCTGGACGAGCCGACCCTCGGCCTGGACGTCGAGGCCACCCGTACCGTCAAGAACTGGATCGCCGAGCAGGCCCGCGAGCTCGGCACCACCGTGTTGCTCACCACCCACCAGCTCGACATCGCCCAGGAACTGTGCGACCGGGTGGCCGTCATGCGCCAGGGGCGGCTCGTGGCCGACCTGCCCACACGCGAGCTGCTGGCCCGCTTCCGCGAACGCGACCGGTACGAGATCCGCGTCGAGGGAGCCGCGCCGCCCGGCTTCGACGCCGAGACCCGCGACGGCGTCACCACCATCAGCGTGCGGGTGAGCGATCCGGCCGAGGTGTACGACGTGGTCGGGCGGCTGCGCGCGCACGGAGCGGTCCTGGAGTCGCTGACGCAGGTCCAGCCCGGCCTGGAGGACGTGTTCCTCGCCCTGGTGAACGAGCCGTCCCATGCTGCCTGACATCCTGCGCGCCGAGATCGGCAAGGGCCTGCGGGTGCAGCTCGCCCACCCGGCCGGGCACGTCGTCACGCTGCTGATCAGCACCATGATGTACCTCGGCCTGCAGTTCGTGCTGGGCCAGGGCGAGCTGCGCCAGGACCTGCTGCCGCCCACCCTGGTCGCGATCGGCGGCTACTGGTTCCTGCAGTACGCCGGCCTGGTGATGGTGGCCGACCTCGTCGAGGAGATACGTGCCGGCACCTTCGCCCAGTCCCAGATGAGCACGGCGCCCCCGTGGTTGCCGATGCTCGGCCGCCTGTTCACCGCGTCGGTGTTCGGGCTGGCCGTGGCCGCCGTCGCCGCTCTCGTGCCGATGCTCCTGGCCCAGATCGCCGTCCCGTTGCGCTGGGCCGCGCTCCTGCCCGCCGCGCTGCTCGGGGTCAACGCGCTGGCCTTCACCTTCCTGCTGGCCGCCCTCGCCCTGGTCTCCCCTGCGGTCGGCGCGCTGCAGTCGCTGTTCACCTCGCTGGTGCTGCTGCTCAACGGTTCGTTCCTGCCGCTGCACCTGTATCCGGACTGGCTGGCCTCGGTGGCCCGGCTCCTGCCCACCACGCTGGGCGTCGAGGCGCTCAACCGGACGCTGTTCGAGGGCGGCACCCTGGCCGGGCTGTGGACCGGCGGCGCGCTGCCCTGGCTGCTGGTCCACACCCTCGTCCTCGCCGCCGTCGCCGGCCTGCTGTTCGTCCGCAACCACCGACGAGCCCTGGAGGCGTCATGACCTTCGTCCGCGGATTCGCCGCCGAGGTCCGCAAGGGGCTGATCGGCCTGCTCGCCGGATGGCGCGAGGTCGTCCTGGAGATGCTCACGTTCCCGCTGTTCTACCTGCTCGTCGTGCTGTTCATGGGACGCGGGCAGCTGCGCGCCGACCTGCTGGCGCCGGTGTTGCTCGGCATGGTGGCGCTGACCTTCGTGCACGAGCAGGTCAACCGCGTGTTCTGGAGCTACCTGGGCGACATCCGGTCCGGCGTGCTGGAGCAGACCTACCTGACCCCGCTGCCCTCGGCCGCGAGCATCCTCGGCCGCCAGGTGGCCGCCGTGATCGCGGCCGTGCCCGCCGCGCTCGCCGTGCTGGTCACCGGCGTCACCGCCGTCGCCCTCCAGGGCGGACGGCTGCCCGTCGACGCGCAGATGGTCGTGCCGCTGGCCGCGATCGTGCTGGGCACCTGCGGGCTCGCGCTCATCCTGTGCGGCCTGTGCCTGGTGTTCAGGCGCATCGAGATCGTCACCCAGCTGTCCGTGGCCGTCTACGCCATCGCGGGCGGCACCCTGGTCCCGCTGGCCGCCATGCCCGAACCGGTCGCCTTCCTCAGCCGGCTGGTCGTCCCCATCGCGCCCGGCATCGAGGCGATGCGCGACATCCTGCTCGGCGGGCATTCCCTGGCCGCCCTCCCGACCGGCTGGGGCCTCGGCTGGCTGCTGGCCCAGCCGCTGCTGATCACGGCGGCCGGGGTGGTCCTGTTCCACCGGCTGGAGAACGTCGCCCGGCACCGCGGCACCCTCGGCCGTTCCTAGGGGGCGGGTGACCCGTCAGGGCCCGACGCGCCGCACGGTGATCTCGTACTGGTCCACGGCGCCCTCCCACCGGGCCACCAGCGCGCCGCCCTCTTCCCTGGCCCTGCGCATGTCCTGACGGCACAGGGCCAGCTCGTCGGAGCGGGGGTCGCAGAACGCGCGCAGGTGCGCCCGGAGCCCGTCGTGCTCCACGGCCGCGAGGGCCGCCTCCGTCTCCGGGTCGCCCCCTTCGTACGGCACGAGGCTGTCGAAGCCGTCGCCCATGCCGGTGGCGACCCGGAGGGCGTCGAGGAGCGTGCCGTCCGAGGCGATCGTGGCGCTCGTCACGCACCACGCACTCGCCGGCAGGTCGACCCCGTGGCGTGCCGTCAGGCGCGCCAGCTCGGCGCCGCCGACCTGGGGCCAGCGGTCGGAACCGGTGACCTTTACGGCCACCAGCTCCTCCCCGAAGCCGGCCGGGAACCGCGCCGCGGCGTCGACTTCGAACAGCGACCGGCTCGGGTCGAACCGCAGCTCGGGGTAGCCAACCTCGTCGAGCAGCAGCAGGTTCTCGCTGGACACGGTCGCGCGGCCGACGAGGGCGGTCGGCTCCAGCCACGCCGGATCCCTGTCGAATCCCGTCTCGTGGAGCCAGTTGCCGCTGTAGCAGGCCGCGTATTCCGCCTCGGGGTCGAAGCCGGAGACGGGGTGGTCCAGCAGGACGCCGAAGGCCTGCCTCAGCGACGACTCCCAGTCGTCACCGGTGGTGGGGGCGGACATCACGTTCGCGCCTTTCCTCAGTGGGGGGATCGTGACGCGCGGCGCGCGCGCCGTCTGGCGTCACTTCTCATGATCGATTGTAGAGTGAGGGATTCGTCCCCCTCTGCAGTCCAGGAAGCGTCCCGTGTTACGTCACCGTTCGGCCGTGCCCGCCCTGCTCCTCACCGGTCTGTACGGTGCCGCGCTGACGGTCGCCGCCGTCGTCGCCCTGGTCTCCGGTGAGCTGGGCCCGTTGTGGGGGCTGACGCTGTTCTCGGCCGTGACCGAAGGCGTCGCGGCCACCGGGCAGAACCTGTTCCTCCTGGTCCTGGCCGGGTTGTGCTGGTCCTGGGGGATCTGGCAGATCCTGCGCGGGCCGTGGGCGGGGCCGCCGCCCCGGCAGGACCCCGACACCCTGCGGTTGCGCCTGGCGCTGTACGCCTCGGCGGCCACGACGTTCCTGCTCCACCTCACCACGTCGATCTGGGCGGACACGACGGTGATCGACTCCGCGGTGACGTGCGTGGTCGTGGTGCTGTTCACGCGGGTGCTGGGCCGCGGCCGGCCGTACATGCGGGGCGCCGGGCTGCTGGGGTACGGCGGATTCACCGTCATCGGCGCGCTCGACCTCCTCGGCCTGTCCGTCCCGGAGGGGGTGGAGCTGGTCTGCGGCCTGGCCGGCCTGGCCTGGACGATGCTGGTCCTGCGGGCCCAGGGCTCCGACGACCGCTGGGGGACGGCGACCGTCGCGTACGGCATCGCCGCCCTGGTGACGCCGCTGGTCCTGGTGCTGGCGGCGTTGCCGTTCACCGGCGAGGAGGGCGCGGTGGAGGCTCTCGGCGTGGTCTCGAGCGTCCTGACGATGATCTGGCTGGTCCGCTCCGCCCACGACCTCGCCGCCCCGCGCCGCCGACCGGCCCCCGAGGCCATGCTGGAGGCATGAGCTCGGGGCGGGCCGACGACCGGGGCGAATGACCGCGGCTCAGCGTCTGCGCGGCCTGGCCCTCTCGGTCGAGGTGGACTCTCGCGGCAACGACGGTCTGGCCAGGGGCGCCAGCGCCGGCCCCTGCCACTGCCGAGGCCGCGGCCTGGCCGCCCCCGACCCCGCCCCCTTGTCGCCGTCAGGATCCCCGCCGTCGATGGACAGGATGCGGCCCTTGAACATGGGGTGCCTGGTCTCCCAGTACCGCCAGCCCTCCACCCTGGCCGGCACGTTGGCTATCCCCGAGCCGATCTCGACCTGCTTGCAGGTGCCGAGTACCGACCAGGCCGACCACCCGATGCGGTAACCGAAAACGCGGTACCACATATTGCCGTACATCCCTTTGGTGATTGTCCGGCTGTATTCATGGCCGGTGAAGACCATATGCCGCTCTTCGAGATGTGGCACGCCCATCTTGCGCAGGTTGCGCACCAGATCTCCGGTCGTGATCACGAGTTGCTGCTCGTTCTCCGTCTCCCGGAACGCCCTCACCTCGTATTCCCGGGTCACCGTCACCGTGATGGTGCCGCCGGGGCCGTCAATGTAGCGGGTACGGGGAATGAAGAAGTTTCTCGGCGAGAGCGAACGGATTTTGAAGAAGGTGTGCGGGTCGCACCGCCCGTCGCCGTCCGCGTACGCGGCCAGGGTCGCGCCGGGGGTCATGGCGAGGACGAGGGCCGTCGAGAGCGAGCCGCGCACGGCCACTCGTGTCATGGTCCGCCCAAGACGAGGCGCCGTCGGCCGGGTGGGGTTGCTGAAGGCTTTTGCTCGTATATGGGGTGAGAACATGTACCGTTCCTTCCGGAAATGCAGCCCGTAGTCGCTATCCGAAGCCGTAGACCGGGATGCGGCCTTTCCGCACGCCGAGCAGGGCATCTAGACCGGTACGATGTTTACACTTGCCACGAAACACTCATCGACGCCACACCGAAACCGCATTCCCGGTGACCGGCAAGATTCCGTTGTCTGAGTGCCAATGGCTCAGGGGTGCCGCTCGGCGGGATCGTTCTCCTGAACCCGCGACCGTGTGAAGGCCCGGATGCGTTCCGCGATGACCTCGGGGGCGTTCAGGTCGGGGGCGTTGTGGTCGAGCCCGGCGATGATCTCGTGCCGGGCGTCGGGCATGAGGCGGGCCAGCCGAGCCGGCACGCCGGTGAGGTAGCCGGGGGACCTGTCGCCGCCGAGCAGCAGCGTCGGGGAGCCGACGCCGGCGTACCTGCTGCCGTCGGAGTCAAGGCGGACGATCTCGCCGATCTCGGCGGGGGTGGTCGCCATCATCGCCCGCGTGTCGCGCCCCTCCGCCCCGCGCAGCATCAGGAACGCCAGCGCGCGGAACACCGGCGCCGGCGCGTCGCCGACCGGAACCAGGCGGGTGGCCTTGAGGAAGCCCGCCATCGCCGCGGTGTGCCTGCCCTCCGCCAGCCGGCGCTCGAACGCCGGCAGCCACCGGGCGGGGAAGGAGCCGTCGATGCTCACGCCCGGTTCGTAGACCATGAGCGCGGCCACCTCGCGCCGCAATCCGAGGTGCAGGGCGACGAGACCGCCGTAGCTGTGCCCGAAGACCAGCCGCGCGCCCGTGCGCTCCATGACCGCCAGCGCGTCGTCGACCTCGGTGTGCACGCCGTACGCCGGGCCCTGCGGGCCGCTGGCGCCGCGTCCGCGCCGTTCGATCACGTGCACGCTGTGCGTGCCGGACAGTTCTCGCGCCAGCGCCTCGTAGTGGTGGGCGCGCCGGTTGTTCCCGGGTATCACCAGCAGCCCCGGCCCCCGCCCCGCGCTGAGCACGGCGATCGTCGTGCCGTCCTTCGAGGTCACGTCCGTGCTCTGCCATCGCATCGACTTCTTGCCGCCCATCACGCCCTGCCTTCACGTCGGTGGAGACAGCAGCCTGGCCGCCGAGGCTGTCACCCGGCTGGCAGAACGCTGGCATCGACCCCCCGCACGAAGGGGCCGGGACCGCTCGCGGGCGGCACGGCCCGGCCGCCGGATCAGGCCCAGTGGTCGCCGTCGGGCAGCCGCAGGTACGTGGCCGGTTCCGTGAGCGAGCGGGCGTCGGCCGGGCGCAGCCCCGCACCGGCGAAGCAGTACGCCTCGGCGCATCCGTCGTACAGGTACTTGCGCAGGACCTCCTCCGGCGAGTCATCCGGGGACGCGTCGCCGCCGCCCGGATGGGTGTCCCATTCCTCGACCTCGCCGTCGCGGAAGACGCTGCCCTGGTTGCCGCTCTTGGGATTGGCGTACATGCCGTAGGCGACCGTGCCCGCCGACAGCGCCTTCATGACGCCGGGCGCGGCGGCCGTGTACCCCCACTCCTGGAAGACGACGCAGCCGCCGGGCACGTCGGTGACGCCGACGAACCGCATCGCGTCGTCGTCGAAGGGATCTTCCTCGACCTCTTCGAGCTCCTCCTCAGTGGCTGGTTCGGCGGCCAGGAGCCGCGCCGCCTCGGCCGCGCTGACACCGCGCACGCACGTCAGGCTGAAACCGTCGCCGTCGACGCCCTCCAGCACCTCGACCAGGCGCGCGGCCTCGGCCACGGCCGCCGTCTCGGCCTCGGTCAGCTGGGCGTGGCCGGGCGGGAACGGGAAGAACAGGCCGGGCGTCGGCCCGGCCAGGCTGAGCCGGCCGGGCGACCAGCCGCCCATCATCGGCCGCCACGGGTCGGCTCCGGCGGAGACCAGCGCACGGGCGTTGTCCGGCTGGTCGTGGAAGACCGCCTCCCAGAGCGCGGTGCGGCCCTCGCACTCAGCGTCGACGTCGGCGACCCGGCCGGCCAGCTCGGCGACCACCTCCGGCGAACCGCGCTCCGCCGCGATGTGCAGGGGACGCTCGAAGAAGTTCGTGCCTTCGTCCGGATCGGCGCCCGCGGCCAGCTTGGCGCGGACCAGGGCGAGGTTCTTCCAGGAGTCCCATCCCAGATCGGACCAGCCGGGGGTTTCCTGTGCGGTCATGACAGCTCCTTCAAGATCCGTTATGCGGAGGCGAGCGGTGCCATCATGGCGCAGGGCACGGACAATTTTCGAAGATCGTCGAGACGCCCGCACAGCCGTCGCCTTCCGGGGACGCCCACACAGGGAAACCCTTGTCCCCGGCGCCCCACCGAGGACAAGGGCGGGGCCGGATCAGGGCTGGGCGTCGAGCCATTCCTGGAAGGTCGGGCCGGCCAGCGTGGCGTGCGGGCCGGGCAGGAACGCGCCGGCGGCGGCCAGCTCGGCATCGGGCATGCCGGCGCCGTCGACGCCGACGACCTTGACACCCCGGCGGGCGCCCAGGAGCCGGGCCGCCTCCGCCAGCGTCTCCCTGCGCGGGCCGGCGATCTCGGGGATCGGCGTGCCGGGCACGGCGGGGGCGGTGGCCAGGTCGGCCAGTTCCTCGGCCACGGTGCGGCAGGCCACGAGCTGGGTGGGCAGCGCCGGTACGTGGGCGACGTCACCGGGCTGCCAGTCCAGCAGCTGGCCCACGAACTCGTGGAACTGCGCCGCCCGCAGGACGCGGACCGGAAGCGGCCCGTCCAGCAGCAGCTCCTCGTGCACCTTCTTGGCCGCGAGGAAACCGGCGGTGGCCTTGTCGGCCCCGATGATGGACGCCACGGCGATCCGCGCGACCCCGGCCTCGCGGCCGTACTCGTGCAGGTTGCGGGCCGAGGCGCGGAAGAACTCCGTCGCCGCCTCCTGGTCGGAGGAGTGCCACGAGGCGACGTCGATGACGACCTGCGCCCCGGTCAGCGCCTCGGCGAGGCCCTGACCGGTGACGACGTCCACGCCGGTGGCGCGGGACATCGGCACGACCCGGTGCCCCCTCTCGGTCAGGACGTCGACGACGTGGCGGCCCAGCCGGCCGGTCGCCCCGGCCACGGCGAACGTGGTGATGCTCATGTCAGGTGCCTTTCTCACTCGCTGTAGTTCCGGCCGGGGGGCATGCCGGGGATGGGCTTGGCGATGAGGGCCGCCGGGGTGAAGAAGCCGATGTGGGCGATCGCCATGACGAGCGACCACATCTCCCTGTCGTCGTGCAGCGCCGACGCCCTGGCGTACAGCTCGTCCGGGACGCGCTCCCCCGACGGGTTCGGGGTGAGCACCGCCTCCACCAGCTCCAGCGCGACGCGTTCCGCCTCGGTGAAACAGGTGGCGTCCCGCCAGGTGGCCACGGCGGTGATGCGCTCCTCCGGCTCCCCCAGCCCGCGCAGGTTGGCGGTCTCCCTGACGGTGAAGTACGTGCTGCCGAGCAGCTGCCCGGCGCGCAGTTGCAGCAGGCCGATGGTCACCGGGGGGATCACCCCGTTCTGGAGCGCCTTGTGCAGGCCCTCGCCGACCACCGCCATCTCGGGGAGGAAGGGGAGAGGATTGGGCATGCGCGACCGCCGGCCGGTCGTCGTGGAGGTGGACATGAGGAAGACTTCCCTTCTCGTTCTCGACTCGTCGTCGTGCCGTGCGGATGGTCCGCGCGGCGTCACGACCACGAGACGCCGCCGCCCCGGCCCGCGTAACAGCGATGCCCCTGTGACGTAGGCCACTGGCCGGCGGTGTTACGCGGCGGTGCGGGGCGGCGTCTTGTGCGTGTGGCAGTGCGGAGAACGGACAGGCAGGAGCGGGACATGACCGATCGGAACGAACACGGCGGGCCGCCCGGCCGCGCCACCCAGGTGTTCGTCGCGCACCGCAACCTGCTGTTCACCGTCGCCTACGAGATGCTCGGCTCCGCCGCCGACGCCGAGGACGTCCTGCAGGAGACCTGGCTGCGCTGGGCGGACGTCGATCACGGCAGCGTGCGGGAGGAGCGCGCCTACCTGGTCCGGATCGTCACCCGGCAGGCGCTCGACCGGCTGCGCGCGCTCGGCCGGCGCAAGGAGTCCTACGTCGGGCCGTGGCTGCCCGAGCCGCTGCTGACCGCGCCCGACGTGGCCGAGGACGTCGAGCTCGCCGAGAGCGTCTCCATGGCGATGCTGCTGGTGCTGGAGACGCTGCAGCCGACCGAGCGGGCGGTGTTCGTGCTGCGCGAGGTGTTCGAGCTGGACTATGACGAGATCGCCGAAGCCGTCGGCAGGAGTCCGTCAGCGGTCCGCCAGATCGCCTACCGGGCGCGGGCGCACGTCGCCGCCCGCCGGCCGCGCGGCAACGCCTCCCCGGCCGAGACGCGAGCCGCGCTCCAGGCCTTCCAGCGGGCGGTCGAGACCGGCGAGCTGCAGAGCCTGCTCGACGTGCTCGCGCCGGACGTCGTCGCCCTGAGCGACGGCGGCGGCCTCAGGCACGCCCTGCTGCGGCCCGTCGTGGGCATCGACAACGTGGCCCGCCTGCTGGCCACCGGCTGGTGGAAGCACGACGCGGACAGATCGGTCGAGCTGGTGCAGATCAACGGCGGGCCCGGGCTGCTCGTGCGGATCGACGGGGAGATCGACGGAGTGGTGGCGGTACGCGTCGAGAACGGCTACGTCACCGGCGCCTACCACGTGCGCAATCCCGACAAGCTTTCGCGGATGGGGCGGGAGACCGCCGTGACCCGCTGAGCGCGGCAGGTCAGCACGGGTCAGCACGGGTCAGCGCGGGTCAGCACGGGTCAGCACGGGTCAGCACGGGTCAGCGCGGTGCGCCGAGGACGCAGAACTCGTTGCCCTCGGGGTCGGCCATGACGACCCACGGGACGTCGCCCTGGCCCACGTCGGCGGGCGTCGCGCCCAGCTTCGCCAGACGGGCCACCTCCACCGCCTGATCGGCGCCGCGGTGCGGCAGCAGGTCGATGTGCACGCGGTTCCACACGGTCTTCGGGCCGGGCGTCGTGCGAAGGAACTCCAGGTAGGGCCCGACACCCTCGGCCGCGCGCAGGCGCGCGTGATCGTCGCCGGCCTCGTGCACGGTCCAGCCCGCCGCCTCGCCCCAGAACCGGGCCATGGCCCGCGGGTCGGCACAGTCGACCACCACCGCGGCGATCGGCCCGGTGTCCCGGTAGATCTCCCGGGGCTCCAGCACGCAGAACACGTTGCCCTCCGGGTCGGCCATGACCGTCCACGGGACGTCGCCCTGGCCCACGTCGGCGGGCGTCGCGCCGAGCTCCTCCAGGCGGGCGACCAGCTCCGCCTGATGGGCCTCGGAGGTGGTGGCGAGATCGAGGTGCACGCGGTACCTCACCGTCTCGGGGTCGGGGACGGCGACGACGTCGACGCAGACGGCGCTGGGATCGGGCCAGGCGAAGCCCACAGGCTCGACGTTGGTCACGCCGGGGCCCTCGCTGGAGACGCCCCAGCCGAGCGCGTCCGCCCAGAACCGGCCGAGCGCCGCGTCGTCCCGAGCCTTGAAGTTCACCTGAACCAGCCGCAATGCCATGCGATTCACCCTATGCCCGGCGGCCGGGCCGCCGCCTCCGCGCCGGTCAGTCGGCGAGGACGACGTCCAGGAGCCGTTCCGGAGCGCGCAACGGCAGGTAGTGGTCGGCCGCGGCCACGATCTCCAGGCGGGCGCCGGGGATGCCCTCGGCGAGCCGGCGGGCGATCACGCCGATCTCCGGGTGGTCGTGGTCGCCGACCACCACGGTCGTGGGCACCGTGACCCGGTCGAGGAGCTCGACGGCGCCCACGTCCCCGAAGCGGGCATGGCCCTTCTCGGCGGCCGCCCGCACCTTGGCGTTCTCGGTGACCATGTCGCAGATCGTGGCGTATCCCGGCGCCCGGTCGCCCAGCGACGCCCACAACGTGAGCTCCCTCTCGGCCAGGCGGGCGGCGTCACCCTCGCGGTCGGCCGCCGCGTAGGCGTCCAGCTCGGGAGAGCGCGGCCAGTCGTGGCCACCGGCCGACGCCCCGACCAGGGTCAAGGAGCGCACCCGTGCCGGGTGCTCCAAGGTGAAGTCGAGCGCGACCTCGCCGCCCATGCTCAGCCCCACCAGCGCGGCACGCTCGACGCCGAAGTGGTCGAGGACCGCGAGCAGGTCGTCCTCGAAGCGGAACGGGGCGGTCGGCGGCGTCGAACGGCCCAGGCCCCGCGCGTCGTACCGGATCACGGTGCGGTGGCGTGCGAGTTCGGGGAAGACGCCGTCCCAGAGGCGGCTGTCGTGCACGGAGCCGTGCAGCAGGACCATAGGGGCACCGTCGCCGGCCTTCTCGGCCCACAGGCGGCCGTCACCGGAGACGGGGATGTACTCGATCGTCATGGGAGCGATTCGACCACACTCCAGGAGAAGGACGTCCTGGCTGCGGAAATCATCCCCGAGGGGGACGGGGAATCAAGGACCGCTTTGACGACCGCGGAAAGGGACGACTTCTACCGTTCGACCCATGGTTATCAACACGAACACATTCCGCCGCACCGCGGCCGGTGTCGGACTTGTCCTGGCCGCCCTCGCCTTCCCCGCCGCGGCCCAGGCGGCCGCGGCGCAGACCTCCACCACCCCCGTCCTGGTCGGCGTCTACCCGACGTCGGACGCCTGCGCTCGGGCGGCCGCCCCGTACACCGCCGCCGGGAAGACCGCCTCCTGCCGCCTGAACAGCATCTACGCCAAGCCCCCCTACTGGCTGCTGTACGTCTCGTAGGCCGCACCTCGAACGGCGGGATTCTCGGCCCGGCGCCCTGCGATCATGGAGGGATGCCCGAGCCGAGAATCCGCGTCGCCGCCTACGTCGTCCGCCACCGGACCACCCCCGAACTCCTCGTCTTCGATCACGTCGACGCGCCCGAAGCGGGCACCCAGGTTCCGGCGGGCGGAGTCCTGCCGGACGAGAGCCTGGAACAGGCCGTCCTGCGGGAGGTCGCGGAGGAGACCGGCCTGACCGAGATCGCCGTCGTCGGGCCCATCGCGGTCGACCACAAACCTCGTGAGGACAACGGCCAACCCCGGCGCACGACGTTCTTCCACCTCACCGCCACCCCTGACAGCGCCGACGCCTGGCGCCACCGTGTCCACGGCGACGGCTCGGACGCCGGCCTGGAGTTCGCGTGCCGCTTCGTCCCCCTGCCGCTTGCAGAGGGGCTGGCCGACGCCCAGGACGCGTGGTTGGGTCGCCTCCAGGGATGAGCCCCGTCCCGGACCTCGCGCTCTGGCGGGGGCGGGGCCGGGCATGGACACCGGCCGGGGCATCTGACACGATCGCCGTCCGGCTCCGTCCCCGCGGTGAGGGGGAACCCGTGCTCCGACCCGTCGCCGTCGTGGCCGCGCTCGCACTCGGCCTGGCGATCGTGCTCACCTCCGCCTCCAAGGCGGCTCCCCGGTGGGAGGTGTGGGCAGCACTCGCCCTGGCGCTGACCGCCGCCTCGGGCGCCGTCCTCGCCTACGGCGTCCAGCGCTGGAGGGAGCTGGCGGCCCTGCGTCCCGCACGCGTCCGCGAGGTGCTCCGGCCGCTCGGCGCCCTGTTCCTGGTGGCCCTGCTGCTGGTCGTGCTCGCCCTGGTCCTGTCCCCCGATCCGCTCGCCGGCTGGCGGGGCTGGGCGCTGTCGGCGATCGCGTGCCTGGGCGCCCTTCCGGCCGTGGCCACGATGTCGGGCATCCGCCGGTCGGCCGGGGCGCTGGAGGGCGGGCCGGGCACGCGGGCGGCCACGCTGATCAGCTTCCGGCGGCTGCTGCGGCGGCTGCTGGGCGCCGTCGGCCTGCTGGTCGCGCTGGCGACGCTCGCGCTCGGCGCCTCTCCCGCTTCGTCGCCCCAAGGAATCGTGCTGATCTTCGGCGGCAACGGGTCACTGCTGGTGGCCCTGGCCTACGTCCCGGCCCGCGCCGCGCTGCGGGAGGCCGCCACCCGACTCTGCGACGACCTGCTGCCCCTCGGGGACGTGGACGACGCCGCGACGGTGGTCGCCCGGGCCGAGGAACGCGCGAAACTGGAGCAGGTCCTGGAGGTCGACCACAACCTCATGACCGACCTGCAGACGGGCCTGGTGATCCTCGGGCCGCTGCTGTCCAGCGCCGCCGCCGCGTTCCTCCCCGGAGCCACCGGGTCGGGCTGACAGGGGCAGGCCCGATCCCAGCTGTCCCGGCGCGGAAGGCATGGTACGTCCCAGCCGTGACCGGATGAGGACATGGGAGAGTGATCCTTAAGGGGATCTCGCTCCGGGCGGATGAGGCGGGGGGCGGGCCGGTGAGGACCGGCCGCCGGTGACCCGGTCATGACCGGGCTGGTTGCGGCGCCGGACGGCACGATCTGGGCTCTCGGCCGACTCCAGGGCCAGCCCCCGCGCCAGGTCCTGTTCACGTTCGAGAGGGGTGTGCGGCGGGAGGCGCGGGCCGGCAGGCGCCTCCCGCCCTGCATCCCGGATCAGCGAGCCCCGGTCAGGACGGCTGAGGCGCGGCGGACGGTCGTCAGGTGGTGGAGCAGCGCCACGGTCGTGACGCCGGCGGCCGGCAGCCCCAACGCCGCGGGCACGACGGCGAACCACTCCTGGACCAGCCCGCCCAGCCCGCCGCCAAGAGCCATCCCGATGTAGACGGCCGAGGAGTTGAGACCGAGCAGGACCGGCGCCGCGGCCGGGCCGAGGGCGATGAGCCGATGCTGCTGGGGCACGACGACGACGCCCACGGCCGCCCCCCAGACCGCGGCCCATACCAGGGTCGACACGAACGTGCTGGTCGCCACCGGCGTGAGCGCCAGCGCGACGGCGGCGACGACGAGGGGCCAGGTCAGCACGCGCGCGGGGTCGTACCGGTCGACCAGTCGTCCGGCGACGATGTTTCCGGCCAGGACGCCCACCCCCCAGACCAGCAGGATGGCGGCGAACAGCGGTTCGGAGCCGCCCGTCGCCTCCCGCAGGGCCGGGCCGATGTAGGTGTAGAGGGTGTAGGCGCCGAGGAAGACCAGCGTGGTGACGGCCAGCAGCGCCACGACCCGGCCCTCCTTCAACGGGCGCAGCCGGTCACCCAGCGAGGCGGCGGGAAGCCGCACCTTGGGCAGCCCGGCGGCGATCCCCAGGGCCGCGACCAGGCCGACCCCGGCGACCGCCCACAGGGTGACGTGCCAGTCGGTACGGCCGATCAGCGTGCCGAGCGGAAGACCCAGCGCCGTCGCCGCCGTGAGCCCGCCCAGCACGAACGCCAGAGCCCTGCCGCGGCGTTCCGGAGGCGCGATGGCCCCCGCGGTGCTGGAGGCAGCAGAGTTGATCATTCCGGCCCCCGCCGCGGTGACGACGCGGGCGATCATCACCACCTCGTAACCGGTGCCCAGGGCGGTGACGGCGTTGCCGGCCACGAACACGCCCAACGCGATCAGCAGCGCGGTCCGCCTGTCCAGCCCACCGGTGAGCGCGCCCATGATCGGCGCCGACAGGGCCATCACCAGGGCGAACACCGTCACCAACTGCCCGGCGACGGGAGTCGAGACCCCCAGGTCGGCGGCGATGGCCGGGAGCAGGCCCGCGATGACGTAGCTGTCGGTGCCCACGGCGAAGGTCGCCAGGGCCAGAGGGAGAAGTCGTCGCAACACCGGACGGTGCCACCTTTCCATAGGGACCTCGGACGTATCGAGGGGAACCCTACGGAATACATGGATGCTTGTCCATATATCCATCTATTGGTAGCGTGACGGGTGTGCGGAACACAGGGGGCGACCATGCGTGAGGTGTCACAACCGGCCACCGAGGCCATCCGGCTGGTCGAGGTCCTGCGCGCCCTGGCCGACCCCGTGCGCCTCGACCTCGTCCTGCGGCTCGACCGGATGGGCGAGGACTACTGCAACGCCATCGGCGCCGACATCGACGTGCACCAGACGACGCTGTCGCACCACTACCGGGTGCTGCGCGAGGCCGGCGTGACATGGACGAAGGTGCAGGGCCGATCCCGGCTGGTCCGGCTGCGCCGGGAGGACCTCGACACCCTCTTCCCCGGCCTGCTCGACTCCGTGCTCGGCGCGCAACGCCGCACCCGCGACACCGACGGGTGACCCCGAGGTCTCCGGCATTCAGGATCACCCTCATGCCGGAGACCTCGCCCCTCGGCGATCTACGACACGAACACCGCGGCGACCGCTAACACCACCAGTCGGTCAGGTAGGAGACGGTGGACCCCTTGGGGCGCCCGCCGGCCCGCATGCAGACGACTTGACTGGAGCTGGTCCGCAACCCGTTGCCGTAGTTCCTGCCGCCGCTGATCGTCCGCAGGTCGCACTGCCGCCAGTTGCGCCCGCTGTCGATCGAGTAGTCGACCCAGATGGCGTCGCCGTCGTTGGAGTTGACGATGCGCGCCCACGCGTACTGATAGCCGCCGACGTTCCCGGAGCGCAGTTCCAGCGTCTGGCCGTTCGGCATGGCCTTCTGCGCCCTGGTCGCGGCGCTCGTGGCATTCGACGGGCTGGTCATGGACGGGCACGAGGGCGGCACATCCGCCGTCGCGGCCTGCGCGGCGCCGACCGCGGCCGCGGACGTCAGCACCACCATGGCCGCCGACAGCACGACCGTCTTCAGAGCGGTTCCCGTTACGTTCATCGCGAGCGTGTCCCTTTCGGTGGGGGATTCCTGCCACGACGATGTTCGAACGGCGGCCCCGGCCGCAGGTAGGGCCTTCGAGCGTGGTCGAAAGCCCCAGGCGACAGCCCGCCGGGCCGTCCGGCTCAGTTCGCCGCGGGCAGAGCCCCGTTCAGCAGGGACAGGCCGAGCGGCGTCAGCAGGTGCAACACCGAGCCGCCCTGCCGGCGCGAGACGACCAGGCCGCTGTCCCGCAGGACCGACACATGATGGCTGGCGGTCGCGGCGGAGATCGACAACCTCCTGGCCAGGTGCGTCGTCGTGCAACCGCGGCCGACCTCCTCCAGCACGGCCGCCCGGGTCGGGCCCAGGAGGGCGGCCAGCGTGCCCGCCCGCCGCGACGAGCCCGCGGCGCCGTGCCCCCACAGGGCGAAGGCGTCGGCGGGATCCCGTAGAGCCGGGTAGAACAACACCGGCGCGTCGTCCGGACGGAAGCCGTCGCAGCTGAACAGCGGCAACCGGCAGAACACCGACGGGATCAGCACGAGCCCTCGCCCGTTCAGGTGCACGTCGATCGTCTGCGCCGTGAACCGGGTGGGCACGTCCAGCGTCATGTCCCGCCAGACCAGGTCGGGGTGGAGCGTGGACAGCAGGCGTTCGGCGCCTCCCCGCGCCATGACGCCCGCACGGGTGGCGACCTCCGCCTCCAGGTGCGCGCGCAGCGGATCACGGTACGGGCCGAGCAGCGCGGTGCACGCCTCCCGCACGGCCGCCACGAAGTGCCCGCGCGCCTCGGCGTCGTCGGGCAACCGCCGCGACCAGGAAGGCAGGTCTCCGTACTGCCCCCACGAGTCCAGCTCGGCCCGCACCGAACCGGCCCGCACCCCCAGGATCCGCTCCACCCCCTCCTCCACGTGCGCCCCCGCCCCCGCCAAGGTGTACACGTCGAACGGATGAACGCCCTGCGCCAGACCGGCCAGCAACCGAAGCGAGTCACGGGGCGTCACCCCCCGCCGCCACGGCTCGAACAGCGCCCCAGGCCGCCGCCTGGCCATGACGTTCAGCGCGAACCAGGACTCCATGACCGGGCCGGGCGACGCCTCGAAACGTAACCGGGCCAGATCCTCACCCGTGAAATGAAAGCGCCACATACTCCATCCATCGTCCGAAGCGAACGTTCACCGGCACGGCCAGAAGGCGAGCAGGCCCGCGGCGCCGTCGAGCGTCGACCCGAGCAGCGACCCCAGATACCAGGGCACGTCGGTCAGCCCCATGACGAACGCGACGGCCCCCCGTAGCGAAACCGGCCACGGCAGGCCGAGCAGATCGTTCCCGAGCGTGGAACTGCCGTGCAGCCACAACCCCCACGCGTCGAAGTAGCCGATGTCCGCCACGAACGGAGCATAGAAGCGGGCCACGGCGACGCCTAGGTCTGTCGGCGCCTGGTTCTCGCCGGATGGATTTTGTGAGTGAACTTCGGACGGCGCCTTTACGTTGTAGATTCATTGGGGACGCCGGCGCTCAGCCGGGCGCAGAGGTCCCACACCGCGTTCTGGTTGCGTTCGTCGAGGGCGCTGGCCGGCAGCGGCTTGCGGCGGCACCGGTCGTCGAAGTAGGCGCCGGTGAGGCCCTCCACCTCCGTGCTCGCGGCCAGATGGATGCTGGAGCGAGCCGATCGGGTCAGGTCCGACAGGAAGAGCGGCGCGACGACCTTCAGCACCAGGGGCGCGATCGGCCGGTAGAGCCGCGGGAACGCGCTGATCGGGGTCGCCCTGTTCATCGGCGTGTAACCGTGCCCGGGGTAGACCACGTTGGCCGTCACCCCCGTGCCGCGCAGCTCCCGGGCGAGCCGGGCGGTCAGCGCCATCGTCATGGTCTTGGTGTGGTTGTAGTGGCTGAACGTCCAGCCGAGGAAGCGCCGCTCCCCCAGCAGGTTGTCGTGCTCGATGGGGCCGCCGGGGATGCCGCCCGTCAGGTTGACGACCCGGGCGCGACCGGCGCGCTTGAGCTGCGGCAGCAGCAGGTGGGTGAGGGTGAACGGCGCGAGCACGTGCGCGGCGAACATCTTCTCCACGCCGTCGACGGTCAGCTCGCGGCGCGGCCGGTTGAGGCCGACGTTGTTGACCAGGACGTCCAGCGTGTCATGGCGCTCGGCGATCTGGGACGCGACCTGGCGCAGACCGTGGAGGCCGGTGAGGTCGGCGGCCAGGGCGTCCACGCGATCGTGTCCGGCGCCTGCGCGGATCTCCTGCGCGGCACGCTGCGCCCGGACGCGGTCGATCCCCACCAGGATGACGGAGGCCCCCAGTTCGGCCAGGCCGCGCGCGGTCTCCATGCCGATGCCCCCGGTGCTGCCGGTGATCAGGGCGGTCCTGCCCGTCATGTCGTTCAGTGTCATCTGCGCTTGTCTCCTCTCGGTCGGGACGCCGGTGTCAGCGCGAGATCAGTTCCTGCGTGAGCTCATGGAGGCGTAGTGCGTCGTCCCGGTCGAAGGCGCGGCCGTCCAGCGGCAGCCGGCGCCTGCCCCAGTGGGCGGTGAAGGGCTCGGCCGGCGGGTCGTCCAGGAGGGCGGTCATGGGCACCGTCGCCTTCGGCACCGATGCGGCGAACAGGGTGAACAACGCCCGCGTGCCCGCACGCAGCGGTTGCGGCAGGCTCGCGGGCATGCCGGTGGAGACCACGCCGGGGTTGTAGCCGACGTAGGAGACCCCGCTGGCGGCGTGCAGGACGCCGAAGGCGACGCCGAGGAGGTCGTTGGCCCGGAAGGACTGCAGGGTGGCCTTGGTGCCGCTGTAGGCGCGGGTCAGCTGCAGGTCGTCCCAGTGGATGCGGCCCAGCGGCACGCCGGGTGTGCCCACGTTCATGACGACCGGGCGCCGCGCGGCCCGCAGCACGTCGTGCAGGCCGTGGCTCAGCACGAAACGGCTGAGGTAGGCCAGCGCGAAGCTGTGCTCGAAGCCCTCGCCGGTGGTCGCGCGGCCGCCGAGGAGCCGGTAGCGCTGGGCGCAGAGGATCAGCTTGTCGACGACCGGATGGTCCGCGGCGAGGCGTTCGACGACGCCCCGGCAGGCGGCCAGCGAGGTGAGATCGGCGCGTACGAACGTGGCCCGTCCGGCCGCCAGGGCCCTGGCCTCCGTGAGCAGGGCCTCCCCTTTTCCGGCGGTGCTGCCCAGGGCCACCACGTGAGCGCCCTGCCGGAGGTAGTGAAGGGCCAGCCCCTTGCCGAGCCCGTCGGTGCCGCCAGTGATGATCACGGTCTGCATGTTCACCTGCTCTCGTCGGCACATCCACCGAAGTGGATATGTCATATCCGCTTACGTCAGGGAGCCTAACACGAAGCGGATATGATGTATCCAGTTAGTCGACGGACGGGATGCCATGAGCGAAGAGACACCGGCGCTGCGCCGCGACGCCGAGCACAACCGGCAGCGCACCCTGGCGGCGGCGCGGGAGGTGTTCGCCGCGCGCGGGCTGCAGGCCACGCTCAACGACGTCGCCCACCACGCGGGGCTCGGCGTCGGCACCGTCTACCGCCGGTTCCCCAACAAGGAGGCCCTGGCCGAGGCCGTCTACGCCGGCAAGCTCGACGACATCCGCGCCGCGGCGCAGGCCGCGCAGGCGGCGCAGGACGCCTACCAAGCCCTGCGGGCCTTCATCGAGCACGCCCTGGAACAGGCCGCGACCGACCGCGGGCTGCGCGAGCTGATGCGGCGGGGCGCGGGCGAGAGCGAGCTGATCGAGCGCGCCCGGGAGGGCATCGCCGAGTCCTGCGGCCGCCTCATCACCCGCGCCCAGGACCAGGGCACGCTGCGCGACGACATCACGGTGGGCGACATCGCCCCCATCGTCTCGATGATCGACTCGGTGATGGACCTGCCGTCCTCCGGCGCCGCGCAGCCGTGGCGCCGCTACCTCGCGCTCATCCTCGACGGCCTGCGGACCGGACGGAGCACGCCCTGAAGGCCGGGTTAAGGAGGCCGCCGCACCCTTAAGGACGGCCCACAAGTGTTTCCCAAGTCTCCTGGCACATCTTGACGGCAGAACGCCGTTCCCTGAGGAGAAGAGGAAACATGAGCATTCGACGTCTGACCGCGGCGGCCCTCGTCGCCGGCGGGCTCGCTTTCGGCGCCGTCACCGGCTCCGCCATGCCTGCGTCCGCCGTGTCCGCATCCGCCAGCTCCGGGTCGTGGCACTTCGCCGGGTACTACCAGTACCGCGACCAGTGCGTGCGGGCCGGTTTCACCGCCATCACCAGCGGGGGCATCGTCCAGGATTTCCGGTGCGAGGTGTCCGGTTCGCGCTTCGCGCTCAGCCTTTTCTACTGATCGACCTGACGGCGGCGGCCCGTTCCGCCGCCGCCGTGCAGGTACCGGGTGATGATCTCCATCACCTGCTCCCGCCGGGGCACGAGGTAGAAGTGATCGCCCGCCAAGGTGTCGACGGTGAACCCGGCGCGGGTCAGCTCGCCCCACAGCGGCACCCGCTCCGGCACGACATCGTGGTCCGCGTCCCCGTGGAGGGCGTGGATCGGGCAGTCCAGCGGCGCTCCCTCCCGGTGCTCGTACGCCGCGACCGCACGCAGGTCGCTGCGCACGTAGGACAGGACGATCTCCAGCAGTTCGGGGTCGGCCAGCAGCCCTGGGTCGGTCCCGTTGAGCGTTCCCATCAGGCCGGCGAGCGTCTCGTCGTCCGTCTCGGCGAGGGAGCCGAGCACGCCGGCCATCGTCTGGGGCGGGTTCGCGCCGGAGACGAAGAGCCGGGCCGGCACGACGCCCCTTCCGGCCAGCTCGCGGGCCACCTCGTAGGCGACGAGGGCGCCCATGCTGTGCCCGAAGAGCGCGACCGGCCGGTCCAGCAGCGGCGTCATGGCGTCCGCGATCCGGTGTGCCATGTCGCGGAGGTCGCCGATCAGGGGATCGGCCCATCGGTCGCCCCGGCCCGGATACTGCACGGCGTGAATCTCGACGCCCGCGTTCTCGGCCCAGGAGCGGTAGAAGGCCGCCGAGCCGCCCGCGTGCGGAAAACAGAACAGCCGGACCGCGGAAAGCGGACGCTTTTCCGGGCAACGCAACCAGTCAGCCATTCCAAATCCCCTCATCGGCATGTCCGGGCGAGCGAATTATTCAACACGCCCGGCCCCGGGAACAAGCGGAAGGGAATACCTGATGGACGATTTCTGGAACCACTGCCGGGTGCTCGTGAATGACGAGGGAGCGCATTCCCTGTGGCCCGCTTCCGCCGCCGTTCCCGATGGCTGGAGGGTCGTGTACAGGAACGACGTCCGGCAGAGATGCCTGGAATACATCACCGGGCATTGGACCGACATAACGCCGGACAGCCTGGTCGACGCGATCGTCCCGGCGGAGTGACGCACATGGACGACGCCGGCCGGTACGAATTGCCATTGTCCGCCGCCCAGCTCGGTCTCTGGTACGCCCGCCAGCTCGCCCCGGACGGCCGGAACGACATCGTCGCCGAATACCTGGACCTCCGCGGAAACGTCGATCGGGAAATGCTGGAAACGGCTTTCCGGCAGGCCGTCGCCGAGACCGGCAGTATGCGCCTGTGGATCCGCGACGGGGACGAGGGGCCGGTCCAGGTCATCGAGGAGCACATCGAGTTCGACCTCCCGTTCGTGGACCTGCGGGACGAGGAGGCGGCCGAGGAGCAGGCCCGCAAGTGGATGCGTGCGGAGTGCGGCCGGCCGATCGAGCTCGACCGTCCCCCGCTGTTCTCCGCGGCGCTCATCAGACTGGCCGAGGACCGCTTCTTCTGGTACCAGCGCGTCCACCACCTGGCGATGGACGGCTACGCGGCGGCGCTGTTCGTCTCGCGCATGGGAGAGATCTACACCGCCCTCCGGGCCGGCGTCGTGGCCGCGGAGTGCGATTTCGAGCCCCCTCGGACCATCCTGGAGGAGGACCTGGCCTACCGGGGATCGAGCCAGTCGGCGGCGGACCGCGCACACTGGCTGTCGCTGTTCCCCGACGGCCCCGTCCCGTCGAGCCTGGCGACGCGACCGCCCGCGCCGCCCTCGTGGGACTTCCTCCGCGAGACGACCACGCTCCCGCCCGCGGCCACGGAGGGCATGCGCGCGGCCGCCCGGCGGCTGGGCACGAGCTGGCTGACGCTGGCGGTCTCCGCGGTCGTGCTGTACGTCCACCGCATGACGGGCGCGACCGCCGTCGTCGTGGGCCTGCCGGCCGCCAACCGGCGGTCCGCCCGCCTGCGTAGGACGCCGGGCAACGTGGTCAACGTGCTCCCCGTCAGATGCGCCGTGGACCCGGACGCGCCCCTGCCGGAGCTCTTCCGCGGCGTCTCGCTCGCCATGCGCCAGGCCCTGCGGCACCAGCGCCACAGGTACGAGGACATGCTGCGCGACCTGGGCGTCGTCGGCGGCGAGGCGAGGCTGTTCGGCCCCACGGTCAACATCATGGCGTTCGACCAGCCCCTGAGGTTCGCCGACCACGACGTCACCGTCGAGAACGTGTCCAACGGGTCGATCGACGACCTGTCCATCATGATCTACGACCGGCCGCACCGGGGCGATCTCCGGGTCGACGTCAACGCGAACCCCGCCGTGTACGACCCCGGCGACGTGGTCCGCCACGCCCGGCGCCTGACGGACCTGCTCGCCGGGATCCCGGCGCTCGATCCCGGTACGCGGATCGGGGACGTGGACGTCATGCCGGCCGAGGAACGGCGGCAGGTCCTCCTCGACTGGAACGACACGGCGGCCGCCGTCCCCGAGGCGACCCTGCCGGAGCTGTTCGAGGCCCAGGCGGCGCGGAGCCCGGACGCCACGGCCGTGGAGTGCGAAGGGCGCACGCTGACCTACGCGGAGCTGGACGCGCGCGCGAACCGGCTGGCCCGCCGCCTGGCCGGCCTGGGGGTGCGGCCGGAGAGCACGGTCGCGCTGCTGCTCGGCCGCTCGGCCGCGCTGGTGGTGGCGACGCTGGCCGTGGTGAAGGCCGGCGGCGCGTACGTGCCCCTGCATCCGGGGCAGCCACCGGCCCGGCTCGCCCGGACGATCGCCGACTGCGGCGCCTCGGTGCTCCTCACGGACCGGCCCGGGACCGGGCCCGAGCTCGGCGGGGACGTCCATGTCATCGTCGTGGACGCCGGCCCGGCCGCGGAGCCCGGCCCGCCGCCGCGGCCGGCCCGGCACCCCGACGGGCTCGCCTGCGTCATGTACACCTCCGGCTCGACGGGCACGCCCAAGGGCATCGCGGTCACGCATCGCAACGTGGTGGCGCTGGCGTACGACCGGTGCTGGACGGGCGGCGCGCACCGGCGCGTGCTGATGCACTCCCCGCCCGCCTTCGATGCCTCGACCTACGAGTTGTGGGTGCCGCTGCTCAACGGCGGCCAGGTCGTGGTCGCGCCGGAGGGCGAGGCGGACCACCAGTCGCTGGCACGGGTGATCAGGGACAGCGGCGTGACGGGGCTGTTCCTCGCCGCGGGCCTGTTCCACCTGCTGGCCGAGGAGTCCCCCGGATGCTTCGGGAACGTGCGCGAGGTGTGGGCGGGCGGTGACGTGGTCTCCCCCGCCGCGGTGGGCCGGGTCACCGGCGCGTGCCCCGGCACGGTCGTGGTCAACGGGTACGGCCCGACGGAGACCACGACGTTCGCCACCCGGCATCGCGCACCGGCGACCGGCGGGACGTTCCCCATCGGCCGCCCCATGGACAACACCCGGGTGTACGTCCTGGACGGCGACCTGCGGCCGGTGCCGCCCGGCGTCGTGGGCGAGCTGCACATCGCCGGCGCGGGCGTGGCCCGCGGCTATCTGGGGCGTCCCGGGCCGACCGCCGAGCGGTTCGTCGCCTGCCCCTTCGGCCCGGCGGGCGAGCGGATGTACCGGACGGGCGACCTCGTCCGGTGGCGGGCCGACGGCGCTCTGGACTTCGTCGGCAGGACCGATGACCAGACCAAGCTCAGGGGCTTTCGCGTCGAGCCGGCAGAGGTCGAGGCGGCCGCGGCGCGGCACCCCGAGGTCGCGCGGGCGGCGGCGGTCGTGCGACCGACGGGCTCCGGGGACCGGCGGCTGGTGCTGTACGCCGTGCCGGCCGCCGGCGCGAGCCTGGACGCCGCCGCGCTGCGCGCGTTCGTGGCCGCGTCGCTGCCCGGCTACATGGTGCCCGCGGCCGTGGTGATCCTGGACGACCTGCCGCTGAACGCGAACGGCAAGGTCGATCGGCGGGCCCTGCCGGAGCCGGAGCCGTCCCCGCGGGCCGAGCCGCGCCCGGCGCGCACCCCGCTGGAGAGGCTGCTGTGCGACGTCTTCGCCGACGTGCTGGAGCTGGAGCGGGTCGGCGTCGACGATTCCTTCTTCGACCTGGGCGGCCACTCGCTGACGGCCTCGCGGCTGGTGGGCCGGATCCGTTCGTCGTTGCGGGTCGAGCTGCCGATCCGGGCGTTGTTCGAGACGCCGACCGCGGCCGGGCTGGCCGAGACGCTTTCGAGGAGAGGAGACCTCGGTGGACGACAAGATCTTTCAGGCTGACGTCCGTGACGGGACGCAGGCGGCGGCCGAGGAGTACCTGGACCGCATCTCCCGGCACGAGGTGGTGCGCGCGGTGCGCGCCTCGGCGCTGGACCTGCTGGCCGTCTCCCCCGGCGAACGCGTGCTGGACGCCGGGTGCGGGCTCGGCGAGATGTCCAGGAAGTTCGCCCGGCTGGTGGGACCGGGCGGGACGGTCACCGCCGTGGACCTGAATCCCGTGATGCTGGCCGCCGCCGAGCGCAGGCACGCCGCCGCCGAGCCGGGCGCCGGAACGGTCTCCTACCGGCTCGGCAACCTCGCCGCCCTCGGCTACGCGGACGCGTTCGACGTGGTGTGGTGCGAGCGGGTGCTGCAGCACGTGCCCGATCCCGACGCCGCCGTCCGCGCGCTGGCCGGGGCGCTGGCCCCCGGCGGGCGCGTGTGCGTCGTGGACGTCGACTGGAGCGGGCTCGTCATCGACGGGGTGGAGGAGTCGCTGACCCGGCGGGTGCTGGACGCCTTCAGGGAGAAGATCTCCCATCCGGCCGTCGGGCGCACCCTGCGCCGCAGGCTCGTACGGGCGGGGCTGGCCGAACCCGAGCTGCGGGCGGTCCAGGCGGTGTCCGCCTCCCTGGCGGAGGCGGCGTCCGTGGTGCCCGTGCTGGGCAGGCAGGAGTCCGGCCTGGTGCCGGAGATCGACAGGAGCGCGTGGTTCCACTCGCTGGAGCTGGCCGACGCGAGGGGCGAGCTGACCATCGCCATGCCCGTCTACCTGGCCGTCGCGGTGAAGCCGTCTTATGACCGGACCTGAGCCGTCTTATGACCGGACCTGAAAGGCGCCCGCGGGGCGCGTTAAGCGGCCATCAGTGATCCATAAGACCGCTCCGGTTCGCTGTTCACCGGCGGGCCCCGGCGGCCACCGGGAACGTCCCGAACCCGATCAGGCATGAGGTTGTGGCGTGAGCATGAGCACGACAGGCACGGACGAGCAGGTGAGCGCGGATCTCCACGTGCTGGAGGACCTCGTGCGGGCCGCCCTGCGCCGGTCCGCCGGGGACGGGTGGGACGTCCGCCACCGCGCGCCGTGGACGTACGTGGCTCCCCGGGAGGCCGGGACGCGGGACCAGGGATGGAAGCTGCACGTGTCGGCGACGCCGCTGTCGGCTCCCGTCGTGCTGGCGCGGGCGGCCGAGGTGCTGGTGCGGCATCGGTGCCCGTTCAAGTTCGCGGCCACGTTCGCCGACCTGACCGGGCTGCTGTCCAGGAACGTCCATCGGGGATCGGCCGGCAAGTTCATCACCGTCTACCCCCCGGACGACGAGGCGGCGACGGCGATCGCCGAGGACCTGCACCGGGCCACGTACGGCCTGCCGGGCCCGCCCGTCCTGTCCGACCGGGCCTACCGGCAGGGCAGCCTGGTCCACTACCGCTACGGCGTGTTCTCCGCGCGCAGCGTGCTCGACAACGACGGCGTCCACAGCTCGCCGCTGACCGCCCCCGACGGCACCTGCCAGGTGGACCGGCGCAACGCCTGGTACTCGCCGCCGGAGTGGGCCGCCTGCCCGTTCGAGTCCGGTCGGGCCCCGGTGCGGACCGCCGCGCCGGAGGCCGTCGAGCTGGCCGGCCGGTTCGTGGTGCGGCAGGCGATCCGCCACGGCGCCAAGGGCGGGGTGTTCCTGGCGGCGGACCGGCTCTCCGGCGCCCAGGTCGTGATCAAGCAGGCCCGCCCGCACATCAGCGCCACCCTGCAGGGCCAGGACGAACGCGACCGGCTCCGCCACGAGGCCGACATGCTGGAACTGTTCGGACCGCTCGGCGTGACGAGCCGCAAGGTCGCCCTGTTCACGCAGGGGGACAACCTGTTCCTCGCGCAGGAACACCTCGACGGCGCCGTGCTGACCGCCTGGGCGGGGCAGGCGAAGGCCGCCGACCCGGACGGCTGGCCGGGCGTGGCGCTGACCGCGGTGCGCGCGCTGGCCGGCCTGGTCGCCGCCGTGCACGGGCGGGGCTTCGTGCTGCGGGACCTGACGCCGAACAACGTCATCGTCGGCCCGGACGGCTCCTGCCGGCTGGTCGACCTGGAGATGGCCGCCGTCCCCGGCACGCCCGTAACCAAGGCCTACACCGCCGGTTACGCGCCGCCCGAGCAGGTGCGCGGGCCGATGTACGGGCCGGCCGCGGGGGCCGAGGCGGACCTGTACGCCCTGGGCGCGACGGTGCTGCACCTGGCCACGGCCTGCCGGCCGCTGCTCGGCTCCGACGAGCCGCCCGCGGGCCGCTCGTGGGACACCCGGGTGCGCGGGCTGGTCGAGGTGGCGACCGAGGGTGACGCCGTGGGCCGTGCGCTGCGGCCGATGATCCTCGGCCTGATGCGTGAGGACCCGGCCCGGCGCTGGGACCTGCGGCGCGTCGGCGCCTTCCTCGACGGCCTGGAGCCGCTGCCCGGCTCCGACCTGGCCGCCGCGCCCAGGCCGGCGACGGCCGCGGGCGCGGGCCGCCGCCTGCCCGTCGCCGGTCAGGACCGCCTGCTCCGCGACGGGATCGCGCACACGCTCCGGCGGATGAACCGCGATCCCGGCGGCCGGCGCCTGTGGCCGGTCTCCGGGTTCGGCGAGACCGCCGACCCCTGCGCCGTGCAGTACGGCTCGGCCGGGGTGCTCGCGCTGCTCGCCTCGGTTCTGGACACGTCGGATCTCGACACCGGCGAGGTCGGGCGGGACGACGTCGCCACCGCTCTGCGCCACGCCGCGGCCTGGACGCTCCGGCGGCTGGGCAGCGAGGCCAGGCCATCGCCCGGACTGCACTTCGGCCGGGCCGGCATCGCCTGGGCGCTGCACGCGGCCGGCCGGGCCCTCGGCGACGACGCGCTGCGCACGGCGGGCACCGACCTCGCGCTGACCCTGCCGATGTCGTGGCCGAACCCCGACGTCTGCCACGGCCTGGCCGGTACGGGGCTGACCCTGCTGCACCTCTGGCGGGCCACCGGCGACGAGCGCTTCAGGGAGCGGGCGGCACGGTGCGCGGACGCCCTGGTGGCGAGCGCCGAGCGCACCCCCGGCAGCATGCTGTGGCCCATCCCGGAACGTTTCCCGTCCGCGCTGGCCGGCGCCGTGCACTACGGCTTCGCCCACGGCGTCGCGGGGATCGGGACCTTCCTGCTCTCCGCCGCCGCCCCGGGAGGCGGCGACCACCTGGAGACGGCCCTGCTCGCCGGGCGTACGCTGCTGGCCGCCGCCCAGCGCACCGGCGCGGCGGCCTGGTGGCCGGAGTTCCCCGGCGGCGCCGTCCGGATGACGCACTGGTGCAGCGGCTCCTCCGGGGTCGGCACCTTCCTCGTCCGGCTCCACGCCGTCACCGGCGAGCCGGACTTCCTGGACGCCGCGAAGGCCGCCGCCGTCGCCGTCCGCGCCTCCCGGCTGTCCTCGGGGACCGCGGCCTGCCACGGGCTGGCCGGTGACGGGCAGTTCCTGCTGGACATGGCCGGCCTGCTCGGCGACGAGGACTACCGCGCCCAGGCCGCGGAGCTGGCCGCCTGCCTGGAGGCGCGGGCGGTGCTGCGGGACGGGCTGCTGGTGGTGCCGGACGAGAACGGCGACACGGTGAGCTTCGGCTGGAACACCGGTCTGGCGGGCGTCCTGGACTTCCTGCTGCGGCTGCGTCACGGCGGCCCGCGTCCGTGGACGGCCGACGTCCCGGCCCGCGTCCCGGCACCCGCGCCCGCACCCGCACCGGCGGGATCGTGAGCGGGACGATGCTCCGGCTGGGCTTCCGGTTCTCCGGCCTGGGGCGGTACGCCGTGTGCCTCACCGCCGAGGGCCGCCGTCCTCTGGCGCCGGAGCTCTGGGACCTGACCGGCGCGCGTCCCCGGTCCCGCGTCCTGCGTTCCTGCGACGGCGAGAGTCCCGCGAGCACCGCGGTCCCGACGGACGACGGCGCCGTCCTGCTGAGCCGCGCCGGAGGCGGGGGGACGCACCGGCTGCTCCTCGTCGTCCCGGACCGGGACGGCGCGGGCGCGTCCGTGCACGACCTGGCCGCCGTCACGGGTGGCGGGCTCAGGCTGGTGGCAGGCCGCAGCGCGGGAACCGCCGCCCTGGCCTTCCGTACGACCCCGGCGGGCGGCACGGCCGTGTGGCGGCTGTCCGGCCGGGCCGAGCCGCCCGAGGTCGTGGCAGGCGTGCCGGGCCCGCTGGCCGGGGGCGTCTGGCTCGACACTTCCGGCAGGCGGCTGGCGCTGGCGGTGCCCGCCGGCCCCCGGACGCGCACGGTGGTGCTCGACCTGTCCGACGGCACCGTGGCTGCGCTTCCCGGCCTGGAGCGGCGCGAGCACCTGCTGCTCGCCGCCCCCGAGACCGGCGTGCTGCTGACCGCCCGCGAGACCCGGGTCGGCCACCGCCTGGGCGTCCGCCCGCGCGACGCGGACACGCCCACCGTCTTCCCCGAGCGGCTGAACGCCGTCGAGGGCGCCGTCACCCCGCTCGCCCTCGACCCGGCCGGCCGGCGGCTGGCACTGGCGGTCACCGCGGGGGTGCGTTCCCGCGTCCTGGTGTACGACCTGGCCGAGGGCGGTGTCCGGGAGGCGGGGCCGGCGACCGGCACGATCCTGCCGATGGCCGCCTGGAACGCGGGCACGCTGCGGCTGGTCCATTCCGCTCCCGGCCTGCCGCCGCACGTGGTGGCGGTCCCCGGACCGGACAGCGGCGGGACCGGGCGGCCGCACGCCGCCGCGCGCCGCTTCGACGGCCCGGCCGGACCCGTCGAAGCCGTCGTCTACGGCGACCCCGTCGCCGCCGGGCGCGTGGTGCTGGCCCTGCACGGAGGCCCCGAGTCGGGCTGGCGGCTCGGCTACGACCCGCTGTTCCAGCGGCTGGCCGACGAAGGCGTCGCCGTGGTCGCGCCCAACCAGCGCGGCAGCACCGGGTACGGGCCCGCCCACCGCGACGCGATCCGCGGCGCCTGGGGCGGGCCGGATCTGGCCGACGTCCTCCACCTCGGCCGCACCCTGACGGCCTCCCGCGGGCCCGGCGCCACCCCGCCCGTGTTGTACGGCGTGAGCTACGGCGCCCACCTCGCCCTGCTCGCCGCCGCCGCGGAACCGGGCCTGTGGTCCGGCGCCGCCGTCGTCGCGCCGTTCCTGTCCGGGCGGGAGCTCCACGCCGACGGGCCGCCGCTGGTGCGCAACATGCTCGACCGGCTCGGCGGCTGCGCGCAGATCGAGGACGACGACCTCGGGCCGCGCGACCTGATCCGGCTGGCCGACCGGCTGCGCGGCCCGTTGCTGGTCGTCCACGGCGAGCGGGACGCGACCGTCCCCGTCGGCCACTCCCGGCGGCTGCGGGACCGGCTGGCGCGGGCCGGTCCCGGCGGCCCCGAGCTCACCTACGTCGAGCTGCCCGGCGCGGGGCACGACCCGCTGACCGGACCGGACGGCCACCTCGTGCTCGACCAGTTGGTCGCCTTCCTCAGCCGCCGCTCCGCGCGGCGCCCATGATCCCCCGGCCCGGCGCCCCCACCCGGCGCCGGGCCGGTGGCAAGGCCCGCACTCGCGGGCTCCACACCGAGAAGAAGGAGAAACCGATGGAACTCGACATCACCGCGCTGGACATGCTCCCCGCCCGCGAGGAGTCCGGCCTGGCCGCCTGCCAGGTCTCCAGCTTCACCTGCGAGAACGAGGGCAACAGCTGCTACGTCACCAGGTGACCTGCCGGTTCCTGACCTTCTGTTAGGACCCGTCCCGGCGGTGCCGGCCCCCCGGGCCGGCACCGCGCCGATGGAGTGAAGGGACATCTCATGAACGTCGGGCACAGGCACGGCGACCGGCTCATCGCCTGGACGGCCCGCGCGACGTGGGCGCCGCTGGCGGGGACGGCCGTCGCCGCGGCGGCCTCGATCGCCGTCTCCCTCGCCCTGCCCTCGGCGGTGGGCGCGGCGGTGAACGCGGTGCTCGCCGGGACCGGCTCCACGGCCGCCTACACCCGGCTCGCGCTCCTCCTCCTGGCCGCCGCGCTCGCCGACATCGCCTCGGGCATCGCGGGGATCACGTCGGTGGCCTCCGCCACCAGGCTGCTGCGCCTGCGCGCGATCGACCGGGTGCTGCGGACCGACGCGGCGGGTGCGGGCGCCTTTCCCGCAGGGGAGCTCGTCAACCGCCTCGTGGGCAACACGGCGACCACCGGTTACGTGCCCGCGACGCTGGTGCAGATCGTGTCCGGGCTCGTCCTGTCGGCGGGCGGGGTCGTCGCGCTCTTCACGATCGACTGGCGGGTGGGCGTCGCCTTCCTGAGCGGCGTGCCCGTCGCGCTCGTCGTCATGCGGGTGTTCGTCGCCCGGGTCTCCGGCCTGTACGGCGACTACCAGCGGGCCCAGGGCCGGCTGGCCGCGCGCCTCACCGAGACCCTCGCCGGCATCCGGACGGTCCGGGCCGCGGGCACCGCCGACCGGGAGATCGCCCGCGTGCTGCGGCCGCTGCCCGAGCTGAGCGCCGCCGGGCACGCCCTGTGGCGGGCGCAGGCGCACAGCGTGTGGCGGATCACCCTGATCCTGCCGCTCGTCGAGGTCCTCGTGCTGGCCGTGGCGGGGCTCGGCGTCGCGCAGGGCCGGCTGCCGCCGGGCGCGCTCCTGGCGACGGCCGGCTACACCGCCCTGGGCCTGGTGTTCGTCGAGCAGATCGACCCGCTGCTCGGCATGGCCTTCGGCCGCTCGGCGGCGGTCCGCGTGCACGACGTGCTCGCCCTGCCCGTCCTGGCCGCCGGCACGCGGCCGCTGCCCCCTGGCCCGGGGACGCTCTCGTTCCGGGGCGTGACGGTGCGGCGCGGGCAGACGCCGCTGCTCGACGACGTCGACCTGGAGATACCGGCGGGGGCGATGACCGCCGTCGTCGGCGGCTCGGGCGCGGGCAAGTCGACCCTCGCGCTGCTGGCCGGCCGGTTGGCGGACCCGGACGGCGGCCAGGTCCTCCTCGACGGCGTGCCCCTGCCCGACGTCGACCCCGGGCTGCTGCGCGACGCCGTGGCGTACGCGTTCGAACGCCCGATGCTGCTCGGCGGCGACATCGCCGGGGTGATCTCCTACGGCGCTCCGGCCCGCTCCCCCGAGGCGGTGCGCGCCGCCGCGAAGGCCGCGGCCGTGCACGACGTGATCCGCCGCCTCCCCTTCGGCTACGCCACCCCCGCAGCGGACGCGCCGCTGTCCGGCGGTGAGGTGCAGCGGCTGGGGCTGGCGCGGGCGTTCCTGCGGCAGGCCCGGGTGACCGTCCTCGACGACGCCACCTCCAGCCTGGACACGGCGACCGAGGCCCGGGTGAGCCGCGCCCTGGCCGAGGGCATGCGCGGGCGCACCCGTCTGGTCATCGCGCACCGCCCGGCCACGGCCGCCCTGGCCGACCTGGTCGTCTGGCTCGACGCCGGCCGGATGCGCGGGCGCGGCACCCATCAGGAGCTGTGGCGGGACCCGGCGTACCGCGCCCTGTTCGCCGCCGGGCACGCCGGCACCCCCGAGCGGGACGAGGAGGACACGTGGACGTCCGCATGACCGGGGCCGCCGCGGACCGGCGGCAGGCCGTCCGGCCCTGGCGGTTCCTGGCGGGCCTGCTGCGCGCCCGGCGGCGCCCGCTGCTGACGGCACTGGCGTGGTCGCTCGTCGAGGCGGCGCCCGCGCTGCTGGCCGGGCTGCTCGTCGCCACGGCGGTGGACCGCGGATTCCTGGCCGGCCGTCCGGGCGTCGGCATGGCCTGGCTGGGCCTGCTGGGCGTGACGATGGTCGTCAGGTCGCTGGCGACCCGGCTGATGTTCCCGCATCTCGCCGCGGTGGTCGAGCCCATGCGCGACGAGCTGGTCCGTGCCGTGGCCGGGGCGGCCGTCCGCCGCGCGGCCGACGGCGGTGAGGCGCCGGACGCCGCCGCCCTCAGCCGCCTCACCGGGCAGGTCGAGACCATGCGCAAGCTGGTGTCCATGATGCTGCGCACCAGCCGTGAGCTGGGGATGTCGGTGATCGCCGCGCTGGTGGGGCTGCTCGTCCTGTCGCCGGTGGCCGCCGCCGTCGCCGCCGGGCCGCTCGTGCTGGCGCTGGCCGCGTTCGCCAGGCTGATGCCGGCGCTGACGGCCCGGCAGCGTGCGCTCGTGCTCGCCGAGGAGCGGCTGACCGCGCAGGCCACGCCCATCGTGGCGGGGCTGCGCGACGTCGCCGCCTGCGGGGCGCGGGACCAGGCCACGGACACGTTGCGGGCCCTGGTGTCCGCGCAGGCCGCGGCGGCCCGAGCGCTCGCCCGGGCGGGCGCGGGCCGGCGGGTCGCCGTCCTGCTCGGCGCGCACGCGCCGCTGGTCGGCCTGCTCGTGCTGGCCCGTCCCCTGATCGAGGGCGGCCGGCTGAGCGCGGGAGAGGTGGTGGGGGCGGTGACGTACCTGTTCACCGGTCTGGAGCCGGCGCTGCGCACGATCCTCGACACCCTCGGCGGGTGGGGGGTCGGGCTCGCGGCGACCACCCGGCGGATCGCCGAGACGATCTCCGTCCCCGGCCCGGTGGCCCCGGACACCCCGGACACCCCTGCCGCCGTCCCGACCGGCCACGAGCTGCGGGCCGAACGCCTGACGTTCGCCTATGCCGCACGGGCCACGCCGGTCGTGCGGGACCTGGACCTGACGATCGGCGAAGGCGGGCATCTCGCGGTGGTCGGCCCGAGCGGCGTCGGCAAGTCCACGCTGGCCCTGCTGATGACCGGGCTGCTCCGGCCCACCGGCGGCCGGGTGCGGCTCGGCGGACGCCCCCTGGCCTCGATCCCCGGCACGTTGGTGCGGAGCCGGATCGCGCTGGTGCCGCAGGAGGCGTACGTCTTCGCCGGGACGGTCCGGGAGAACCTGGCGTACCTGTGGCCGCCCGGCGACAGCCCGGACGACGAACGCCTGCGCGCGTCCGTGGCCGCCGTCGGCGCCGGGCCGCTCGTCGAGCGGCTGGGCGGCATCGGCGGGGAGATCGAGGAGCCGTCCGCGCTGTCGGCCGGGGAGCGGCAGCTCGTCGCCCTGGCGCGCGTGCACGCCTCCCCCGCCGACGTCCTGATCCTGGACGAGGCGGGCTGCCACCTCGATCCGGCCGCCGAGCTGCGCGCGGAGCTGGCGCTGGCGGCCCGCCCCGGCACCCTGGTCGTGATCGCGCACCGCATCAGCTCGGCCGCCAGAGCGCGCCAGGTCCTGCTGATGGACGGGACCACCGTGCTCACCGGCACCCACCCGGAACTGATCGACCGGTCCCCCCTGTACGCCGACCTGGTCGGCCGCTGGCACGACGACGGGACACGGTGACGGCGCGACCGGCGGCCCGTCAGGCCCCGGCGGCGCCGGTGCCGGCGTCCAGCACGGACTCCAGCACGGCCAGGAAGTGGTCGACCGGCCCGATGCAGGCCACCGCCGACCCCCCGGAGATGCGCCCGGCGTAGGGCAGCAGCTTCTCGTACGTCGTCCAGCAGGCCGCGACGTCGCCGGCGGCGGCCTGGGCCGCGCCCTGGAGGCAGGTCATGGTCAGCCACGACCAGTCCATCGGCGGAGCGGGCCACCCCTGCCCGGCCAGGGCCACGGCCTGGCTCCGGCGGCCCTGGGCGCACAGCTCCAGCACCCGGGCGTCGTGTTCCACGGTGGGGTGGATGCCGCTGATCAGGTCGATGAGCGGGCCGGCCTCGGCCATGGCGCCGCGCTGGTAGTACAGCATGAGGCGGCCGTTCACCGCGACGGCGCCCGCGTACCACATGCCGATCCGCTTGGCCTGCCGTTCGGCCTCGCCGTACAGCGCGTCGGCCTCGGCGAACCGGCCGGCCAGGGTGAGCCGGTTGGCCCGCCACATGGTGTGCTGGAAGCGCGGCCACGGGAGTTGCAGGTCGTCGAGCAGCGCCTCGCAGCGGGCGGCCGCCAGGTCCGCCCCGGCCAGGTCGTGCGTCTCCAGCCGGTAGTGGGTGTCCATCATGTGGGCGAGCAGCTCGAAGCCCGGCGTCCTGGTCCGCGCGGCCAGGCCGTGCAGCTCCTCGGCGATCTCCATGAGCTCGGCGATGTGGGTCGCCTGCGGCACGGACAGCGCGCGCGCGTTCAGTGCCCGCATGAGCAGGTGCGGGTCCCCGATCCGGCGGGCCATCGCGACGGCCTCGGCCGACAGCGACAGGCATCGCAGGTCGTCGTCGCTGCCGTTGTACAGTTCCTGCGCCAGGCCGCCGAGCAGCAACGTCCGCTCGACGCCGTCGGTCTCGGGCAGCGCGCTCAGCGTGGCCTCGAACTGCTCGACCAGCCGCAGTTCGACCGGTTCGTACGGGTTGCGCAGCGTCCAGATGGCCGGCGCGTCCAGCGCGGTGAGCGCGCGGGTGGTCAGGGCGGGGTCCGCCTCGGCCCGCTGGGCGACGCGCAGGGCCTGGGCCCGCAGGTCGCGCGCGCCCATGGCGTCCCCGGCGTCCAGCAGGGCGCGCACCTGGTGCAGCAGGAGTTCCACGTGCTGGGCGGGGTCGCCGTCGCAGGCGCCGTGAGCGGCGACGGCCCGCCCCCACCAGGCGGCGGCCTCCTCGTGCGCCATGCGCCGGCTCGCCTGCCCGGCCGCCGCGCGGGCCCAGTGCGCCGTCTCCCGGTACGCCAGCGGCCCGGCCTCCACGGCGTGGTGGGCGATGACGGTCACGTCGGTGCTCGGCCTGGCGGACAGGGCCCTCATCACCTCCCGGTGGATCACGCCCCTGCGCAGCGGCGGGACGCCGGCGATCAGCGTCTCCCTGACCAGGTCGTGGACGAACGTCATGACCCCGTCGCCGCTGGTGACCAGCCCGGCCTGGGCGGCCCAGTCGAGCAGCTCGTAGGTCTGCTCCGGCCACGACGCGCAGGCCCGGAACACCTCGACGACCAAGCCGGGATCGAAGCTGCGGCCGATCAGGGCGGCCAGCTGGAGTATCTCCGTCGCCCGCGGCCCGAGCATGGCCAGCCGCCGGCGGATCAGGTCGGACACCGCGTCGGGCACGACCTCCGGGCCCTGCCCCTGCGCCATCAGCCGGACGCTCTCGCGGACGAAGAACGGGTTGCCGCCGGTACGCCTGGTCAGCAGCTCGGCCGTGGAGCCGTCCACCGGGACGCCCATCTCCCGGGCGAGCGTCCCGACGTCGGCGGCGTCGAGGCCGCTCAGCCGGATGCGCACGAGGTCGTAGCGGGCGAGCTGGTACAGCACCTCGTCCACCGAGAGGTTGAAGGCGTCGCCGGGAGAGGCGCCGGGAGTGACCGTCCGGTCGTCGTGCGCCGCGTCGCGAAAGGCGGTGACCAGCAGCAGCGGGCGCTCGCCCGGGTACGCCTCGGACAGCACGGCGACGTCCCTGAGCAGTTCGAGCGTGGCGGAGTCCGCCCAGTGCAGGTCGTCCAGGACGATCACCAGGGGACGGGTGCGCGCGGCCTCGACGAGCCACCGGGCGACGGCCCGGTTGCGGTGCGGCGTCGCCGGCGCGCCGGTGGGCCAGTCGTCGTCCAGCAGCCCGCTCAGCGCCTGCCGCTCCTCGGGCGGCACGGTCCCGGCCAGCGCGCGCAGCACCTGGAGCCACGGCCACAGCGGCGGCACGCCCTCCCCTCCGCGGCAGCGGCCCCACAGCACCAGATAGCCCAGATCCCCGCAGTCGTCGCGGAACGCCTGCAGCAGCCGGGTCTTGCCGATGCCGGGCTCGCCGCTGACCGCGGCGACCACGACGCCGTTGTGGTGCGTCGCGCCGGGCAGCGCCGCCAGCTCGGCCAGCCCCCGCTCGCGGCCGATCAGCCGTCCCCGCACCGCGCGCCGGGCCTGATCGGCCCGCGCGGACGCGGCCTCACCGGCGTGCGCGGCGGCCTCGGCGGTGTCGCCGGCCGCCGCGCCCCCGCGCGGGCCCGGCGCGGCGGCCGCGGTGATCGGAAGAGCGTGGGGGAGGGTCAGTGTGTGCAAGAGGATGTGTAGTTCTCGGGGGGGGCCGTATCGTGAAAAGC